>JBOHSH010000036.1:0-3340 GCA_050733195.1 Gemmatimonadales bacterium | reverse complement strand
CACGCTGCTGCCGGTCCCCATCGCGATGATGGGGTTTGTGGTGAGGGTTCTGAGTTCTGGGTTCTGAGTTCGGGGTTCGAGTCCAGAGGCCGATCAGGACGCGATGCTCCGGACCGCAACAACCCAGCACCCAGAACTCAGAACCCAGAACTCAGAACTCAGAACCCAGAACCCAGAACTCCTACCCAAGACTCGCGATAATCCTTTCGACCAGCATCCGCAGCGGCGCCGCATCCGCAGCCGAGATCCTGCCGAGACTCACCAGGCTCGAGAGCTCCTCCAGCAGACTCTGAAGCTTGTCAACCGCCGCGGCCGTCTTGCCGGCGTCGAGCTGCTTCTTCGCGCCTTCGAGCTTGGAGGTGAGCGAGTTCCCGTTCCCGCCGTTGAGCTTTCCGTCGGCCACCAGCTGCATCACGATCGCGATCGCGTTCTGCACCGCCTGCGATGCCGAGATGACGCTCGCCGTCGTGGTGACGGTACCGGTCAGACCCAGGATGTCGGTCACCGTGAGCTGTACGGTGAACACGCCGGGCGACGCGTAGGCGTGTGACACGCTGACGCCGGATCCGGTTCCGCCGTCGCCGAAGCTCCACTGATAGGTGAGCGCGTGACCGTCGGGATCGCTCGAGGCCGCCCCGCTCATCGCCACCGGCTCGTTGACGATCGACGTGTAGGGTCCGTTCACGGCGGCGGTGGGCGGCGCCGTGTTGCTCTCGATCGCGATCTCGATCTGGTCCGGCAGCAGCGCGAGAAGGTCGTACCCGGTCAGCGCCTCGATCTGGTCGACCGTCGCCTGGTAGGTCTGCCAGGGGACGTTCCGGATGCCCGGGTCATTGGGCATGATCACCGCCACGACCTGCGGATCGAGGTAGTGGTCGACGTCGGCCAGACCCTGATCGCGCGGGAGCATCAGCGCCACTTTCCAGACCTGCGCGGGGATCGTGATCAAGCCTTCGTTCTTGACGGTTCCCTTGCTCCCCGCCACGCCGGCGATGACGTACACCTCCTTGTTCTGCAGCCGCGCGAAGTCGCCCAGGAAGGACTCGAGCGCCGCCCACGGGCCCTGATTGTTGTCGGCGGCCTGGGGGATGATGTTCGTGAAATAGAAGGTGAACGCGTTGTCGAGCGACCCGGCCGTCCGGTCGAAGGAACGCGCGAGGTGGCCGCGGTCGATCCCGTAGCCGTGGAACGCGCCGGCGCCGGTGTAGGAGGCGGTCGTGTACCGCGTGAAGGCCGCGGGGAGCGCGGGGTCGAAGGTGAAGCAGTCGCAGCGATCCTGGGCGCCGAAGTGGGTGGCGTCGATGTCGTAGCTCACCCAGTTCGGGGTCGCGCGGTTCGGGTTCCAGGAGGTCGTGAACTGGGGGTGGCGCAGGATGAAGTCGTCGCTCGCGTCCAGGTCGGCCGGCTCGCCGAACTCGGCGTTGCCGGCGTACTGGGCGGTGGCGCTCGCCGTCGCGACGTGCACCGGCAGCGCGAAGGTGGCCGTGGTCGCCGACCCGTCGGCTGCCGTCGCCCGGAGCACCGCGGTGCCCACCCCGACGCCCGTGAACACCCCGTTCTGATCGATGCCGGCGATCGCCGGGGTGTCGGAGCTCCAAGTGAAGGTCGTGGTGACCGGTACGCCGTTCGGGTCCAGCAGCGTCGCGAAGAGCTGATCCTGGAAGCCCACGGGAAGCGGTGGATCGGTGGGATTCCTTCCCGAGAAGATGACGGCGTTCGAGGGCGGCGGCGGCGGGAACCCGAAGCAGACGCCGAACCCGTTGGCCGCCGGCCCGGTCCAGGTGCCCCCGTTGTTCCGCTGGAGCGACTGGCCCACCGGAGAGGAGCTCTCCGCCACGCCGATGTTGGTGGACGTCATCCCGTTCGCCGCGCCGCCCACCGCCGTAAAGGCGCCCTCGTAGGAAAGGAACTCGATCACGGTGCCGTTCGGGTCCACGAGCGCCATGCCGTCGGGGGCGCCGTTCTGGAGGCCGTCCTGCGGGTAAGGGAACACGAGCACGCCGCGCCCGCTGCACTGGTCGCTGAACGTGCCGGAGAGGAGCCGGGTGTTGTACGGCGCGCCGCCGTTGCCGTTGTAGAGGATCAGCGTCCAGCCGACCAGGTTCGTCCCCGCGGGCCCCTCCAGCTCGATCGCCTCGTTGAAGTCGGTCCCGACGTTGTCGTAGTGGAGCTCGGAGAACCGCACGGGAGGCAGCGGCGCCGCCGGATCCACGTGGAGCGCGGCGGTGCCGAAGACGTCGTTGGGCGCCGTGGCGGTGATGGTGACGTCGCCCGGTGCCACCCCGGTGGCCAGTCCGCCGGCGCTCACGGCCGCGATCGACGGATCGCTGCTCGACCAGGTGAACGTCACGCCCGCGATCGGCTGGCTCGACGCGTCGAAGGCGGTCGCCGTGAACTGCTGGACGTCACCCACCTCGATCGTCGCCGACGCCGGAGAAACGGTGACGCTCGCCACCTCCGCCGGCGGCGGCGGATCGGGGTCGTTGCAGGCGCCGAAGCTGTTGGAGCCCGTCGTCTCGGTCCACACGCCGAAGCCGTCCCGCTGGAGCGACGATCCGACCGGCTCGTCTCCCGCCTGTGAGATCCCGATGTCGGTGGACGTCGCCCCGTTCGCGGGCCCGTCGAGCGCCGTGAAGCTCCCCTCGTACGAGAGGAACTCGACGACGGTGCTGCCGTTGACGAGCGCCATCCCGTCGGGCGCGCCGTTCTGGATGCCGTTCACCGCGTAGGACAGCACGACCACGGCGCGGGACCCGCACACCGTGGAAGCCCCGCTGCTGAGCAGGTCGGTGTCGTAGGAGAGGCCGTTGCTGCCGTTGTACAGCACCACCCTCCAGCCGGTGAGATCGGTGCCCGCCGGGAAGGACACCTCGATCCGCTCGCCCGCGTCGGTGCTGGCGTTGTCGTAGTGGATCTCGCTGAATCGCACGGCCGGGTGGCTGGGCGCGTGCGAGAGGAGCGGCCGTCCCGGATCCACCGGGCTCATGGGCCCGGGCTCCGCGCAGGCGGCGGCGAAGGTCAGCAGGGCGAGCGAGGCATGCCTGATCCGAATGGGCATCGGAGACTCTGGCGTAGCTGTGAGAAGGGGTATCACCGGCGGGGAGGCTAGTCCCGCCGTGGCGGTGCCGAAGATATCCGCCGGCGGGTCTTCCCGGGAGATCGCCGCGTCTCGACTGCGGCGATCTGCGGTCACGGGCGTGTCACCGGACCCCGTCTGGCGGTCCGGCCGGCCGGCTGGTACATCTATCGGCTGGCTGGACCAGGCACTTGAGGCGTCTTGGTGGACAATCCCTTCAATCCGGGAGGTCGTTGATGACCCCGCTGTCCGCTCTGCTCGTCC
>JBOHSH010000035.1:0-18520 GCA_050733195.1 Gemmatimonadales bacterium | reverse complement strand
GCGGCGACCGACGCGGTGAAGCGGGCGCTGCGCCGCGGCCAACTCGTGACGCTCGAGTCCACCACCTATCCTGGCACCACGCGCGAGCTGATGCTCCCGGCCCTCGCGGCCACGGGGCTCAAGGTGGGCGAAGACTTCTTCCTCGCCTTCTCCCCCGAGCGCGTCGATCCCGGCAACGCGAAGTGGAACACCCGGAACACCCCCAAAGTCCTCGGCGGCATCACGCCCGCCTGTCTGCAGGTGGCGGCGGCGCTGTATCAGCCCGCCATCGAGCACCTCGTGCCGGTGTCGTCGACCGAGGCCGCGGAGCTCGTGAAGATCCTCGAGAACACCTTTCGCAGCGTGAACATCGGGCTCGTCAACGAGATGGCGATCGTCTGCGATAAGCTCGGCGTGGACGTGTGGGAGGTGATCGAGGCGGCGGCCACGAAGCCGTTCGGCTTCATGAAGTTTCTTCCGGGGCCCGGGCTGGGCGGGCACTGCATTCCGGTCGACCCCCACTATCTCGCGTGGAAGATGCGCGGGCTCAACTACAAAACCCGCTTCATCGACCTCGCGGGCGAGCTCAACACCGAGATGCCGCATTTCTGGGTGCGGAAGGTCGCCGAGGCGCTGAACGACGAGGGCAAGCCGGTGCGGGGAACGCGGGTCCTGGTGCTCGGCGTCGCCTACAAGCGGGAGATCGACGATCTGCGGGAGAGCCCCGCGCTCGACATCATCCGCCTCCTCGAGGATCAGGGAGCGCGGGTCTCGTACCACGATCCCTACGTCACCTGCTTCGAGGAGAACGGCCACCGCTACGCCTCGGTGCCGCTCACCGCGGAGAGCGTGGGCGCCGCCGACTGCGTGATGATCGTCACCGATCACGACGCGGTCGACTACGGGCTCGTCCGGAAGCATGCCCGGCGGGTCGTGGACACCCGTAACGCGCTGGCCCGCCGGGCATGAGGGTCACGGTCGTCGGAACGGGGTACGTCGGTCTGGTCGCGGGAGCCTGCCTGGCGGAGACCGGCAACGACGTCGTCTGCGCGGACGTGGACCCGCGGAAGATCGCGCGGCTCCGGCTGAACGACGTGCCGATGTACGAGCCCGGCCTCGAGCCGCTGGTGCGGCGCAACCAGGAAGACGGCCGTCTCCGCTTCACCACCGACGTCGGCGCCGCGGTCGAACACGGCAAGGTGATCTTCATCGCGGTGGGCACGCCGCCGGACGAGGACGGCTCGGCCGACCTGCAGAACGTGCTCTCGGTCGCGCGGACGATCGGGCAGCAGATGAACGAGCCCAAGGTGGTGGTGACCAAGTCCACCGTTCCGGTCGGAACGGCGGAGAAGGTCCGGGCCGCGATCCGCTCGGAGACCCGGACGCCCTTCCAGGTGTGCTCCAATCCGGAGTTCCTCAAGGAGGGAGCCGCCATCGAAGACTTCATGAAGCCGGACCGCGTCGTGCTGGGCGTGGACAGCGATGAAGCGCGGGAGCTGCTCACCGAGCTCTATGCCCCCTTCGTGCGCACCGGCAACCCGATCCTCTTCATGGACATCTCGTCGGCCGAGGTGACGAAATACGCCGCGAACGCGATGCTCGCCGCGCGGATCTCCTTCATGAATCAGATCGCCGACCTCTGCGAGCGGGTGGGCGCGGACGTGTCGATGGTCCGCAAGGGCATCGGCAGCGATCGCCGCATCGGTCCGGCGTTCCTGTTTCCCGGGCCCGGCTACGGCGGCTCCTGCTTTCCCAAGGACGTGAAGGCGCTGATGCACACGGCGCGGGAGCTCGGGATGGAATCCGACCTCCTCGAGGCGGTGGAAGCGGTCAACGAACGGCAGAAGCGGGTCCTGCTCGGCAAGCTCTCCGGCGAGCTGGGCCCGAATCTCCGGGGCCGCCAGATCGCCGTCTGGGGGCTCGCCTTCAAGGCGGAGACCGACGACATGCGCGAGAGCCCGGCCCTCGTGCTGATCGACGGGATCCTGGCTGCGGGCGGCACGATCCGGGCGCACGACCCCAAGGCCATGGAGTCCGCCCGCGAGCTTTACGCCGACCGGCTGTATTACGCGCGCGACCCATACGACGCCGTGGCCGGGGCGGATGCGCTGGTGATCGTGACCGAATGGCTCGTCTACCGGACCCCGGACTTCGACCGGCTCAAAGCGAGCCTGAGGCGTCCGCTGGTGGTCGACGGCCGGAATCTCTACGACCCGGCCCGCATGGCCCGGCTCGGCTTCGAGTACCACTGTATCGGAAGACAGCGGCGGTGAGGGTTCTCGTCACCGGAGCCGCCGGGTTCCTCGGGTCCCACCTCAGCGACCGGCTTCTGGCGGAGGGGCACGACGTCATCGGGATGGACAACTTCATCACCGGCTCCCCCGACAACCTCGCCCACCTCGCCGATCACCCGCGTTTTTCATTCGTCAAACACGACGTGTCGAAGTTCATCACGGTCGAGGGGCCGCTCGACGGGGTGATGCACTTCGCCTCGCCGGCGAGTCCCGTCGACTACCTCGAGCTGCCGATCCAGACCCTCAAGGTCGGCTCGCTCGGCACGCACAACAGCGTCGGCCTCGCGAAGGCGAAAGGCGCCCGCTTCTTCCTCGCCTCGACCAGCGAGGTGTACGGCGACCCGCAGGTCCACCCGCAGCCGGAGACCTACTGGGGTCACGTCAATCCGGTCGGGCCGCGGGGAGTCTACGACGAGGCCAAGCGGTTCGCGGAGGCGATGACGATGGCGTACCACCGGTACCACGGCGTGGATACGCGGATCGTCCGGATCTTCAATACCTACGGGCCGCGGATGCGGGCGCGCGACGGCCGCGTGGTCTCGAACTTCGTGGTCCAGGCGCTCAAGGGCGAGCCGCTCACGATCTACGGCGACGGCGGGCAGAGCCGGTCCTTCTGCTACGTCTCGGACCTGATCGAAGGGATCTACCGGCTGTTCCGGAGCGGCCGCACCGATCCGACCAATGTCGGCAACCCCAGCGAGTTCACCGTGCTCCAGCTGGCTCACCTGGTGAAGGAGATGACCGGGAGCCGGTCGGAGATCGTCCAGCGTCCCCTTCCGATCGACGACCCCAAGGTCCGGCAGCCCGACATCTCGGTGGCCCGCCGGGAGCTATCCTGGGAGCCGAGGGTCCCCCTCCGCGACGGCCTCGCCCGAACCATCGACTATTTCCGCACAATCGTCTCAACCTGAGGCGGTGATTATCTTTAACGGCTCGCCGTCCCCGTCCCGGAAGATGCTGCCGGACGCGGAGGGGCGAGCCGACTCCATCCTTCGAGGGACATGCATCTGATGCAGGTCAGCTCCGATCATCTCCTGGCGCAAGCTCGGGAACGCTTCTCCGTTCAGGACTATTACGGCGCGGCGCATCTGCTCGAGGAGATCGTGAGCACGGGCCGAAGCTTCGCCGATGTTCATCACCTGCTCGGCCTCGCGCTCGCGCTCCTCGGCCAGAAGGAGCGCGCCCTCGAGCAGTTCGAGCGGGCTCTCGACCGGAATCCCCGCTATATCGAAGCGAACATTCACCGGGGCGTGCTGCTCAACGAGCTGGGCCGCGGTGAAGAGGCGGAGGAGGCGTTCCGGCAGGCGGCGACTCACGGCGAAGTGCCGGTAGCGGGGTTTCCGCGGCCGGTGGCCGCGCGGCTCGCCAACCAGCACGCCGCGCTGGGCGATGCCTACGCCGAAGCCGGAGCGCTCCCCCAGGCGATCGGAGAGTACCGCCGCGCCGTGGAGCTGGGTCCCTTATTCCACGATCTGCGCTATCGGCTGGCGCGGCTGCTCCTCGAGGCCGGGAGGCCTCTCGAGGCGCGGGAAGAGCTCGAGCGCATCGTCGACCAGCATCCCGATTTCCTCGACGCGCAGGCCTCGCTCGGACTCGCGCACTACCTGGCGGGCGACGCGGTCTCGGCCCGCGAGGTCTGGGCGCAGTGTCAGGCACGACGGCCCGACAACGCCCGGGTCGAAGCCTATCTGGCCATGGCCCGGAGGCTCGAGGCGTGATCCGCCCCGCGCTGGCTCTGGTGCTGGCGGTCGTCGCGGCGTGCGACGCCGCCGCCGCCGATCACGAGCGGCTCGGCGATCGCGCCTATGGCGAGGGACGCTACGGGACGGCCGTGGCCGAGTTCCGCGCCGCGGTGCGGAGCGGGGGCCGTCCGCGGCTCTGGGCCAAGCTCGGCGCCGCGGCCCTCAGGAATCGCGAGCCGGGCACCGCGGTGATGGCCTACGAGCGGCTCGGAGTGGAGGACGCGACGCGGGCCGCGGAAGCCGCGGTGGGTCTCGAGCGCGCGGCCTTCCTGGCGGAGCGGGAGGGCACGGCCGGTACCGCGCACCTGGTGGCGGCCGTGCGGGCCCTGCGACGAGTTTCCACCGGTCGTCCGCTCGGACGTTTTGCGCTCGCGCCCACGCCCGAGCTGGCGGGACCCGAAGCGCTCGCGGTCTTCCCGGCGGCGCTGGCATCGGCCGGCGAAGGCCGGCCGGTCGACTCGCTGCTGGTTGCCTGGGGATCGGCACAGCGGCTCCTCACCGCCTGCGACGCGGCGACGCGAACCTTCCGGACCGCGTTGCGCCGCGTCCGGGATCCGGCGCTCCGGCGCCGGGCCCAGAGCGGTCTCGTCGACTGTGCCCTGCGCCTGGGCCTCGATGCGCTCGCGGCGAAGCGCGGCGAGATGGCCGAGGAGTGGTTCGACGTCGCGGCGACGGGCGCGCCGGGAAGTCCGGCATCCTGGCGGGCCCGCCTCGGCAAAGGCGACGCGCGCATGCTTCAGGGCGATCTGCTCGGAGCGGCGCTGGCCTGGCAGGAGATTCTCTCGGCCTCGGGCGTCCCCGACTCGCTCACCAAGAGCGCGGCGGCCAAACTGAACGCCCTGGCGGGGGCCGGATCGCCGCCGTCCCTGGAGGCCCGGTGACGCGACGTCTGCCCGCCATTCTCGCGGCAGGGGCGGTGCTCGCCGCCTGCGGGGGAAAGCGCTCGACCACGCTGCCGACCACCACCGCGGCGACGCCCGCGACCGCTTCGGTGGACTCCCTCTGGAGGCTCGCCGAATCCGCCTTCCGGCGCGGCAAGTGGACCGAAGCGCAGGGGCACTTCGAGCGCGTCGCCGCCAGCCTGCCCTCGACCGACGGTCGTTACCAGCGGCTCCACTTCTACCTGGGCGAGTCCTTGTACGGCCAGGGGCAGCACCTCCTCGCCGTGCGGGAGTTTCGCCGCGTGTCCGACGAGCGGCCCGAGGACGCGCTCGCCCCCGACGCGCTGGTCCGCGCCGGAGACGCCTACGCGGATCTCTGGCGACGGCCCGAGCTCGATCCGACCTACGGCGAGAACGCCCGAAGCGTCTATCAGGAGGTGCTCGCCCGCTATCCCGGAACGCCGGCCGCCGGCCGAGCCGTCATCCGGCTCGCGGCACTGGCCGAGAAGTTCGCGTACAAGGAGTACAAGAACGCCCTCTTCTACTACCGCTACAAGGCGTACGATTCGGCGGTCCTGCTGCTGCGCGGGCTTCTGGCGGAGTATCCCCGGACCACGATCGCCCCGTCGGCGCTGGAGAAGCTGGTGCAGGCGTACCGGACCCTCGGCTACGCCGAGGATCTCCGGGAGACCTGCGCCTACATCGCCGAGTATCATCCGGATCCGGCCGGTCCGCGGCGCCTCTGTCCCCGCCCGGCGGCCGATTCCGCGACGGGAACGGGAAACCGCTAGGTGCGCATCGGAATCCTGGGCGGCTCGTTCGACCCGATCCACCACGGGCATCTGATCGCCGCGAACGCGCTGAAAGAGAACCTCGAGCTCGACGAGGTGCGGCTCGTCGCGGCGCACCAGCAGCCGCTCAAGACGGGTCGCCACGTGGCCACCGCCGACGACCGGGCGTCGATGGTGGAGGTGGCGGTGCGCGGCGCGGCCGGCCTGGTGGCTGACCGGAGCGAGGTCTCCCGGGGCGGTCCGTCGTACACCGTCGATACCCTGCGGTACTTCCGGACCCGCTGGCCGTCCGGGGAGCTGGTCCTGCTCCTCGGCAGCGACGCGGCCGAGGAGCTGCCCCGCTGGCGTGAAGTGGAGGCGGTGCGATCGCTGGCCCGCGTGGTCGTGTTCGCGCGAGGGGAGGCCGCGGCCGGCAGCGACGTCGTGGTCCCCCGGCTCGAGATCTCGTCGAGCGAGATCCGGGAACGGGTTCGGGCCGGCCTGTCGATTCGTTACTGGGTGCCGGACTCCGTGGCGGCGTACATCGCCCGCGGCCGGCTTTATCGGGATGCGTAGATGATCAAGCAGCTGGTCGAAGGAGTGTTCGGGACGCGGCAGCAGCGGGAAGTCCGCCGGCTCGCGCCCGGGGTCGCCGAGATCCATCGGCACGAAGAGCGGCTGCGGACGCTGCCCGAGGCGGAGCTCCAGGCCCAGACGGGTCGGCTGCGCGCCCGGATTCAGGAGCTGACCGGCGCGCTCAAGACGGAGCTGGAGGAGACCCGCGACCGCAAGCGCCACTGCGAGGATCCCGCCGAGCGGGCGAAGCTGGACGAGCGGGCCCACCAGCTGGAGCGCGACTACAAGCGGGCCCTCGCCGCCGCGCTCAACGAGATCCTCCCCGAGGCGTTCGCCACGGTGCGCGAAGCGTGCCGGCGGCTCCTCGGCACGAAGGTGATGGTGACGGGACACGAGATCGAATGGGACATGGTCCCGTACGACGTCCAGCTCATCGGCGGCATCGTGCTCCATCGGGGCCGCATCGCCGAGATGGCCACCGGTGAAGGCAAGACCCTCGTCGCTACCCTGCCGCTCTACCTCAACGCGCTGACCGGCCGCGGCTGCCACCTGGTCACGGTCAACAACTACCTCGCCCGGCGCGACTCGCAGTGGATGGGTCACGTCTACCGCTATCTCGGGCTCACGGTGGGCTGCATCGACGACACCGAGCCGTCGACGGCGTCGCGGCGGGACGCCTATCTCTGCGACATCACCTACGGCACCAACAACGAGTTCGGCTTCGACTACCTCCGCGACAACATGGTGTTCGGGCTGGAGCAGCGGGTTCAGCGCGAGCACGCCTACGCGATCGTCGACGAGGTGGACTCGATCCTGATCGACGAGGCCCGGACGCCGCTCATCATCAGCGGTCCGGTGGGGAACGAGGGCGACGACAAGTACGCCGTGTTCAACCGGCAGGTGACGGACATGGTGCGGCGCCAGACGGCCGTGGTGAACCAGCTCATCGCCGAAGCCGAGCCGATGCTCCAGGACGGGAAGGCGAAGGAGGAGGCCGCGGTCAAGCTCTTCCAGTCGCGGCTCGGCATGCCGAAGAACAAGCGCCTGCTCAAGCTCCTCAACGAGCCGGGAGTGAAGCAGCGGGTCCAGCGGGCCGAGCTCGACTACATCGCCGACCGGAAGCTGCCCGCCCGCCAGCAGCGGATGCGCGGGCTCGAGGAGGCCCTCTTCTTCGTGCTCGACGAAAAGGGCCACTCCGTGCACCTCACGGACCGGGGCGCCGCGGCGATGTCACCGGACGAGCCGGCGCTGTTTCTCGTGCCCGACATCTCGGAGGAGATCCACCGGCTGGAGCGCGATCCGGACCTGAGCCCGGCCGAGCGACGGACCGCCCGCGCGCGGGTGGAGGCGGAGTACGCCGTCAAGAGCGAGAAGCTGCACATCCTCCATAAGCTGCTCCAGGCCCACTCGCTCTACGAGAAGGACGTCGACTACCTGGTTCAGGACAACCAGGTCCTGATCGTGGACGAGTTCACCGGACGGGTGCTGCCGGGCCGGCGCTGGGCCGACGGCCTTCACCAGGCGGTGGAGGCGAAGGAGGGCGTGCAGATCAAGGGCGAGACCCAGACGCTCGCCACCATCACGATCCAGAACTACTTCCGGATGTACGACAAGCTGGCCGGCATGACGGGCACCGCCGAGACCGAGGAGAGCGAGTTCTACTCGATCTATGGTCTCGAGGTGGCGGTCATCCCGACCAACAAGCCGGTCCGGCGGGCCGACAAGCCCGATCGGATCTACAAG
This sequence comes from Gemmatimonadales bacterium, assembly GCA_050733195.1. Classification (GTDB taxonomy): domain Bacteria; phylum Gemmatimonadota; class Gemmatimonadetes; order Gemmatimonadales; family GWC2-71-9; genus JABFSM01. Next base: position 10,535 of record JBOHSH010000035.1, on the reverse strand, counting down.
ACCCGGCGGGAGAAGTACAACGCGGTGGTCGAGGAGGTGGAGCGGCTCCACGGTCTGGGCCTGCCGGCGCTGATCGGCACGACCTCGGTGGAGGTCTCCGAGACGCTCTCCAAGATGTTCCGGCGGCGCGGCCTCACCCACGAGGTGCTGAACGCGAAGTACCACCAGCGCGAGGCCGAGATCGTGGCCGGCGCCGGCCAGCGGGGCGCCATCACGATCGCGACGAACATGGCCGGCCGCGGAACCGACATCAAGCTGGGGAAGGACCTCGATCTCACGAAGGAGGAGGCGGGCCTCCAGATCGTCGGCACGGAGCGGCACGAGTCCCGGCGCATCGACCGCCAGCTGCGCGGCCGGGCGGGACGCCAGGGCGACCCGGGCGCCTCGCTGTTCTTCCTCTCGCTGGAAGATGACCTGATGCGGCTCTTCGGGTCGGACCGGATCGCCCGCTATATGGACCGGACCGGAGCCGAGGAAGGCGAGGTCATCACCGGCAAGCTGGTGACGGCGGCGATCGAATCGGCGCAGAAGCGGGTCGAGCTCCAGAACTTCCAGTCCCGGAAGCGGCTGCTCGAGTACGACGACGTGATGAACCAGCAGCGGGAGGTCGTGTACTCCCTGCGCCTCTTCGCGCTGGAGCGGGGGGAGGAGCTCAAGGCGGAGGCGAGGCAGATGATCGCCTCGGCCCTCGAGCACGCGGTCCGGAAGTTCCTCGAGGAGGCCGAGCGGCCGGAGGAGTGGGATCGCACCGGACTGACCGAGTCACTGACCATGCAGTATCTGGTGACCGCCGACGCGCTGACCGATCCGGCGGCCGTGAAGGACGTGGATGCGGCGGTGCGGGTGGCCCAGGGCGAGGGTGAGGCGGCGTTCCAGCGGAAGGTCGAGTACCTGCAGGGGTTCGGGAAGGGCATCGGCATCGACGACGTCGACCAGCAGGTGCTCTCGCAGGTGATGCTGTCGGTGATCGACGAGAAGTGGAAGGATCACCTCTACGATCTGGACCTGCTTCGGAACGCGATCCAGTACCGCGCCTACGGGCAGAAGGACCCGCTGGTCGAGTACAAGAAGGAAGCGTACGAGATGTTCGAGGATCTCATGCGCGACATTCAGTCCACCTTTACCGAGCGCTACTTCAAGATCCAGGTGAGCGCGGAGCCCGCTCCGCCTCCCCGTCCGATGCCGCCACCGCCGCGCCCCGCCGGCGGCGCCGACGACCTGTTTACCGGACCGGTGCCCCCCGGCGTCTTGCCGGAGCCGGCATTCGCGACCGGGCCCGCCCGCGGACCACAGCCGTCGGTCAGCACCTCGATGGGCAGGCTCGCACCGACCGGTGGCCAGGTCCCCGTGGTCGGGCGGAACGATCCCTGTCCCTGCGGCTCGGGCAAGAAGTACAAGAAATGCCATGGGGCGGGGGTGTGAACGGTTGACGGTTGACCGGGAGGCGGGAAAGGAGCCCTCGGCGCGCGAAACGCATGTTCCGGCTTCGGGCTGGACGCGCATGTTGGCGGCATGGGGCTCCTGCTCGCCGAGACACCGTCCTCCGATCGGCCCCGCGAGCGGCTCTGGACGCTCGGCGCGGCTGCACTCACCAGTCAGGAGCTCCTCGCGGTCATCCTCGGCACCGGCTTCCGCGGGCGGGACGCTCTCGGTGCGGCGGCCGACCTCCTCGCCGCGGTACAGGGATCGCTCCGCCGGCTCGCCGCGCGCCCGGGTGCTCAACTCCTCCGCGAATCCGGAATCGGCCCGGCAAAGGCGGCCCGGGTCCTCGCCGCCCTGGAGCTCGGCGGTCGGCTCGCGACCGAGGAGCGGCCGGAGCGGGTGCGGATCCGGTCGCCAGAGGACGTGGTGCGGGTCGCGGGCCCGCGGCTGCGCGATCTGCCGGTCGAAGAGTTCCACCTGCTCGCCCTGGACAGCCAGAGCCAGGTGCTGCGGGACATCCTGATAACCCGCGGGCTCCTCAACAGCTCGCTCGTCCACCCGCGCGAGGTGTTCCGCGCCGCGATCGCCGAGGCCGCCGCCGGCCTCATCCTGCTTCACAACCATCCGAGCGGCGATCCGACACCCTCGGCCGAGGACCGGAGCGTCACCCGGCAGCTCGTGGCCGCCGGGGAGCTTCTCGACCTGCCCGTCTACGACCACGTCATCGTCGCGGGAGACCGGTTCCTGAGCTTCGCGGGGGCGGGATTCCTGTAGCCAGGGAGTCCTCGTTGTTGACGTCCCCCCCTCCCAGCCGCGATCCTTGGGAGGTGAACGAGACCCTCCTCGACCTCGCCCCGGAGTTCCGGGCCGCCCTGGAGAAGCACGCCGACCGGCTCGACCTCGAGCTGATCGACCGGGCGCTCCGCTTCGGCGCGGGCGCGCACCGCGGCCAGAAGCGGATCAGCGGAGAGGACTTCATCTCCCACAGCATCGCGGTCGCGACGATTCTCATCGGCCAGTTCGTCGATTCGACCTCGATCGCGGCGGCGCTGCTCCACGACGTGGTGGAGGATTCCGACGTCCGGAGCGAGGACATCGCCTCGGAGTTCGGGCCCGAGGTCGCCGGTCTCGTCGACGGCCTCACCAAGATCTCGCACCTCACCTTCCGGTCCTCGGCCGAGGAACAGGTCGAGAACTACCGGAAGCTCCTGCTGTCGATCGCCAAGGACGCCCGGGTCATCATCATCAAGCTGGCCGACCGGCTCCACAACATGCGCACGCTGGAGCCTTTGCCGGCGGAGAAGCGGGCCCGGATCGCGACCGAGACCCGGGAGATCTACGCCCCGCTCGCGCACCGGTTCGGCATGGCGGGCGTGAAGGCGGAGCTCGAGGATCTCGCGTTCAAGTTCCTCGAGGCGGAAGAGTACGCCGCCCTCGTGCGTCAGGTCGCCGCGAAGCGGGCGGAGCGCGAGGCGATGGTCGCGGCGCTGCAGGAGCCGCTCGAGGCCGAGCTCAAGCGCGCGGGGCTGGCGGACTTCGACGTGGCGGGCCGGCCCAAGCATCTCTGGTCCATCTGGCAGAAGATGCGGAAGCGGAACACGCCCTTCGAAGGCATCTACGACATGATGGCGCTGCGCGTCATCGTCCGGTCGGTGCCGGACTGCTACCACGCGCTCGGCGTCATCCACCATCGCTGGCCGCCGCTCCAGGAGCGCTTCAAGGACTACATCGCCTCGCCGAAGTCGAACGGCTACCAGTCGCTCCACACCACGATCTTCGGGCCGAGCGGCCACCTCTACGAGGTGCAGATCCGGACGCAGGAGATGCACCGCACCGCGGAGTACGGCATCGCCGCGCACTGGCTCTACAAGACGGAGCGCCACCGCCCGGACGAGCTCGACCAGCACTTCGGCTGGTTCCGCCAGCTCCTCGAGCTGCAGCAGGACACCCACTCCCCCGAGGAGTTCCTCGAGTTCCTGAAGGTCGACCTCTACCAGGACGAGATCTTCGTCTTCACGCCGCAGGGCGACGTCAAGCAGCTCCCCAAGGGCGCCACCGCGATCGACTTCGCCTTCCACGTCCACACCGAAGTGGGCCTCCACTGCCACGGGTGCAAGATCAACGGGCGGATCGCGCCGCTGCACCGCGAGCTCAAGAACGGCGACGCGATCGAGATCCTCACGTCTCCCGCCGCCCGGCCCAGCCGCGACTGGCTCGCGCACGTCCGCACCGGCCGGGCACGGCACAAGATCAAGCAGTGGATCCGGCACGAGGAGGAGACGGTCAGCGTCTCGCTGGGGCGCGAGATCCTGCAGCGCGAGGTCAAGCGCCGCCGGCTCGCCGCGCCGGACGCGGCCGCGCTGGAGCGCGCGGCGAAGACGCTCGGACTGAGCGACGGCAAGGGTCTGGAGACGTCCGTCGGCCGGGGCGACGTGGCGATCGGCCAGGTGATGCGGGCGCTCTATCCCGAGCTCCCGCCGGAGGACCTCCAGGATCCGAAGCCGACGGCGTTCGGGCGGATGCTCAACCGGATCCGGCTCGGGCGCGGCATCAAGATTCAGGGCGTCGACGGGCTGCTCGTCCGCTACGCGCAGTGCTGCCAGCCGGTGCCCGGCGACGCCGTGGTCGGCTACGTGACCCAGGGCCGCGGGATCTCGATCCATCGCGCGGATTGTCCCAACCTGCTCACCCTCTCGAGCGAGGACCGGCGGGTCGAGATCGACTGGCAGGAGCAGGAGGGCGAGTCGTACGCGGTGCGCCTGGTGGTGAACGCCGAAGACCGGCGGGGGCTCTACGCCGACATCCTCCAGGCGATCAGCCAGACGGGCACCAACATCCGTGGCGCCGACCTGCACACGAAGGACGGCTCCGCCTTCGGCACCCTCTTCGTCGAGGTCGACAACCTCCCCCACCTCGCGAAGGTCCTGAAGGCGGTCCGGCGTGTGAAAGGGGTGACCGGGGTCGACCGCCGGGAGGTTCCCGCCGCGGGGTGACCCGCACTGGGCCCGGGCTCGCGTTCGGGCTATATTCGGGGCCATGGCTTCCCACTGGCTGCTCAAGACCGAGCCTTCCTCGTACTCCTTCGCCGATCTCGAGCGCGACCGGCACGCCGTCTGGGACGGCGTGCGGAACCCCGTCGCGCTCAGGCACCTCCGGACCATGCAGGCGGGCGACGAGGTCTTCGTCTATCACACGGGCGACGAGAAGGCCATCGTCGGCATCGCCCGGGTAACCGGCGGCGCTTACCCTGATCCGAAGGCCAAGGACGATCGTCTGGTGGTCGTCGATCTCGAGCCGCTGCGGCGCGTGGATCCGCCGGTGCCGCTGTCGGCCGTCAAGCGCGATCCGTCGTTCGCGACCTTCCCGCTGGTGCGGATCTCCCGGCTCTCGGTGATGCCGGTGACCGACGCCGAGTGGGCCAGGCTGCTCCGGCTGAGCGGGAAATGACGGCGCGCTTCGAGGTTCGGGCGCCGTTCGAGCCGGCCGGCGACCAGCCGCGAGCGATCGCGGAGCTTGCGCGCGGGCTCGAGCGGGGCGATCGCTATCAGACGCTGCTCGGCGTCACCGGCTCGGGCAAGACGATGACCCTCGCGCACGTGGTCGCGGCGTTCGGCCGCCCGACCCTCGTGCTCTCGCACAACAAGACGCTCGCGGCCCAGCTCTACGGGGAGCTCAAGCAGTTCCTGCCCGGGAACGCGGTCGAGTATTTCGTCTCCTACTACGACTACTACCAGCCGGAGGCGTACGTCCCCTCGACCGACCTCTACATCGAGAAGGACGCCTCGATCAACGAGGACATCGAGCAGCTCCGGCTCCGCGCCACGTCGAGTCTCATGGAGCGCGAGGACGTCGTGATCGTCGCCACGGTGAGCGCGATCTACGGCCTGGGTGACCCGGCCTCCTACCGGAGCCTGATGTTCTCCCTGACCCGCGGCGAGCAGCGCGGGCGCGACGCGATCCTCCGGGATCTGGTCGCGATCCAGTATCTGCGCAACGACACGGGATTCGAGCCGGGGACCTTCCGCGTCCGGGGCGACACCGTCGAGATCTTCCCCGCCTACGAGGAGCAGGCGGTGCGGGTGGAGCTCTGGGGCGACCAGATCGAGCGCATCTCCAAGATCCAGCCGCTGACGGGAGCGACGATCGCGACGCTCGAGCGATGCGTCGTCTACCCGGCGAAGCACTTCGTGACCGAACGGCCGGCCATCGAGCGCGCCGTGCGGGTGATCCGGGCGGAGCTGGCGGAGCGCCTCGCCGTGCTCCGGGGGGCGGGCAAGCTGCTCGAGGCGCAGCGCCTCGAGTCCCGGACCCAGTTCGACGTGGAGATGCTGCTCGAGATCGGTACCTGTCCGGGCATCGAGAACTACTCGCGCCACCTCACCGGCCGCGCCGAGGGCGAGCGGCCGGCGTGCCTGCTGGACTACTTCCCGTCGGACTTTCTCGTCGTGGCCGACGAGTCGCACGTCACCCTGCCGCAGCTCGGCGGCATGTTCAACGGCGACCGGGCCCGGAAGCTGACCCTCGTGGAGTACGGCTTCCGGCTCCCCTCCGCTCTCGACAACCGCCCGCTCCAGTTCGACGAGTTCATGGCGCTCTCGCCGCGCCTGATCACCGTCTCGGCGACGCCCGGCGACTACGAGCTGGGGCTCTCCGCCGGCGCGGTGGTGGAGCAGATCATCCGTCCCACCTATCTGGTCGATCCGGAAGTGGAGGTGCGTCCGGTGAAGGGGCAGGTCGACGACCTCCTGAACGAGATCCGTCTCCGGGTCGAGCGCGCGGAGCGCGTGCTCGTCACCACGCTGACCAAGCGGATGGCGGAGGACCTCACCGACTACCTCCAGCAGCACGGGGTGCGGGTGCGGTACCTCCACTCCGACATCGACGCCATCGAGCGGGTGGAGATCCTCCGCGGCCTTCGGCTGGGCGAGTTCGACGTGCTGGTCGGCATCAACCTGCTCCGGGAGGGACTCGATCTCCCGGAGGTGTCGCTGGTGGCGATCCTCGACGCCGACCAGGAGGGCTTCCTCCGCTCGGACCGCTCGCTCATTCAGACGGTCGGGCGGGCGGCGCGGAACCTGGGCGGGCTCGCGATTCTGTACGCGGACACCGTGACCGGCTCGATGCGGCGGGCGCTCGACGAGATGGATCGCCGCCGCCGGCTCCAGCGCGCGTACAACGCGGAGCACGGGACCACGCCCACGTCCATCGTCAAATCCTTCGAGCAGGTCCGGCTCTCGACCCACGTGGCCGACGCGCGCACCGAGCGGCCGGCCGCCGTCCGGCGCGGCGCCGAGCGCGTGGACCTCCACGATCCCCGCCAGCGCGCGGCCGCGATCACGGCGCTCGAGAAGCAGATGAAGCAGGCCGCGGCCAACCTCGAGTTCGAGCTCGCCGCGATGCTGCGGGACCAGCTGAACGAGCTGCGCGCCCTCGAGGCCCCGGACGTTCGTCGGGGCGAGCCATGGCGGCCCGCGCGCGCGGCGCGGCGCCGGGTGTGATCGCGACACTCGACCGTCCCGGCCTGGTGGCGCTCGGCGAAGATCTGGGCCGCTGTCTCGCCCCCGGGGAGGTGGTCTGGCTCGAGGGCGAGCTCGGGGCGGGGAAGACGACCTTCGTGCAGGCGGTGGCCCGGGGGCTCGGCGTCACCGAGGCCGCGACGAGCCCGTCGTACGCGCTCGTGCACCACTACGACGGGCGGCGCGGCGCGGTCTATCACGTCGACTGTTTCCGGCTGCGCACGGCCGACCAGGCCTACGATCTCGACTGGGAGACGCTCCTCTCCGGGGACGCCTTGCTGGTCGAGTGGCCGGAGCGTGCGGCCGGCTGGGCGCCGCCGCCCACCCGGCGGGTGCGGCTCGGCCACACCGAGGATCCCTCGCTTCGACTCGTGGAGCTCGAGTGATCGCGCTCGCGTTCGACACCACGAGCGACCACCTGAGCGTCGCGGCCCGGGCGGCCGACGGCCGCACCGCGCTGCGCTCCCTCGACGGAGCCCGGCTCCACGCCGCGGCCCTGCTCGGCCTCGTCGACGAGGCGGCTCGCGAAGCGGGCGGGTCGGTCCAGAGCATCGGCACGCTGGCGCTGGCCGACGGCCCGGGCAGCTTCACCGGCCTTCGCGTCGGCGCGGCCGTGATGAAGGCGCTCGCGCGGGCGCTGCCGGCACGGCCCGGGATCGCCTCCGCGTCCACGCTGCTCGTTCGCGCGGCCGCCTCGGCACCGCCCCACGTCCGGGTGCTCGTCGTGACCTCCGCACTGCGCGGGGAGGTCTACGCCGCCCGATACCGGCTGGACCTGCCGCGCTCGGTGGAAACGCTCGAGGCGCCGGCGGTGCGGCGGCCGGAGCAGGTTTCCGGTGAAGCCGACCTGCTGGTCGCGGATCTGCCGGGCAGGCTTCTCGACCAGCTCGCGGACCGTCTCGAGCTTCCGGTCGTACGACCCCCGCTCAGCCTTCCGCGCGCCGAGGCGCTGCTCGCTCTCATCGGCGTGCCCGGCGGTGCGGCCCCGATCGCGGACCCCGACGGGTGGGAGCCGGGCTACGGGCGACCGGCCGAGGCCGAGCGGAGGTGGGAGGAGGCCCATGGACGACCACTCCCTCATCCGGCGCGCTGAGTCGGCCGACGCGTCGGCGATCTGGCAGGTGGAGCGCGGAACCTTCTCGGATCCGTGGAGTCTGGCGGGAATCCGGGAGATGGTCGAGGCGCGCGCGACCCGGACGTTCGTCGCCTCCTCGGAGGGCGCGATCGTCGGCTACGTCATGGCGCGCGTGTCCCGGCCGGAAGGGGAGATCCTCAACCTGGCCGTGCTGCCGGCCCACCGCCGACGAGGGCTCGGACGCACGCTGCTCGATACCGGTCTCGGCTGGCTCGAGGAGCACGGTGCCCGGGAGGTCTACCTGGAAGTGCGCGAATCCAACGCTGCCGCGCTCGCGCTCTACCGCGCCCGGGGCTTCAGGCCCGTCGGCATGCGGCCCGATTATTACCGGAATCCGCGGGAGGCGGCCCTGGTCCTGCGCTGCCTCCTGCAGGCCTCGCGGCAATAGGGTGGCGACGGGAGTGGGTTCGGTTGTTCGTGCTGTTAGTTTTCCCCCAGGTTGGGTGGGTCCCCGCGGTCCCCGCGATCTTTTTCGAGTGGCAGGAGGACAACCATGAGTCGCAGTCTCAACCGGGTCCAGCTGATCGGCAACCTCGGCGCGGATCCCGAAGTGCGGAGCATCGCGAACGGCGGCCGGGTCGCCAACGTGTCGCTGGCGACGAGCCGGCGCTGGAAGGGGGCCAACGGCGAGAACCAGGAAAAGACCGAATGGCATCGGCTGGTGCTCTGGAACAACCGGGGCGCCAACCTGGCCGACACGGTCGAGCGCTTCTGCAAGAAGGGCGACAAGATCTACGTCGAGGGGAGCATCGAGTACCGCAGCTGGCAGGACAAGGAAGGCCAGACGCGGTACATGACCGAGATCAACGTGCGCGAGCTCATCCTGCTCACGAGCCGCGGCGATTCCGGCGGGGAGTCATTCTCTGCCGGCCGAACCGCCGGCGCGGCTGCCGCCGCGAAGGCCAAGGACGAGTCCTTCGAGGACTTCCCGGAGGCGCTGGACAAGGAGGACGACGACTTGCCGTTCTAGGTTCTGAGTTCCGAGTTCTGGGTTCTGACAGCCTCCAGGCACGGGTCGGCCGCTCCTGGCAGGATTTCGAACCCAGAACCCGGAACTCAGAACCCAGAACCCCCTCTGGCACATTCTTTGTTGACAACATCTTATGCCATTTCGGGGGAGCTGTCCCGCCTTTCGGCCGCTTGCAGATGCCGGGGTGGACGGGCAGTTTGCACCACTCGGCTCAGGCCTGGTGGGACCCCTCGAGGCAGCGTTTCCTGGCATCCCGGCGATAACAGAGGTCAGCGACTATGCCCGCACGACCCACGTCCATCCGGAGCTACCGGAGGAGTCTTCTCGCCCTGACCGCAGTGCTCGCGGCCGGGCTCCCGGCTCGGGCCCTCGCGCAAGGCGTGAGAGCGTCCTCCCACACCGTGAAGAAGGGTGACACGCTGTGGGACATCGCCGGCACGTATCTCGGCGACCCCTTCAAGTGGCCGCTCATCTACCGCCTCAATACCAGCGTCGTCGAAGATCCGCACTGGATCTACCCCGGTGAGGTGCTCCGTCTCGAGGGCGACACGACCGTCGCCGCCGTGCCGAGCGCGGAGACCCCCGCACCGGCGGCCCCGCCCGCCGCGGCCCCGGCCACGCCCGAAGTGCAGGCGCCGATGCCGCCGTCGGCGGCCGATACCGGGGACGGCTACGGGATGGAGCTCTTCCGGCGCCGGCATGTCGCGAATCTGGAGAACGTCTTCAAGACCTATCGCGACGTGAAGCCTCCGCTTCTGCGCGAGACCGACTTCCACTCTTCGGGCTTCCTGACCGAAGGTGACACGCTCCCCTTTGGCCGCCTGCTCGGGCCGGTGACTCCGGAGCCGATCGAGACGGTGCGGGCTCGCGCGGCCGCACAGCACCTCGCGCGGGTCGCGGTGCTGCCGCCGCCCGGGGGCACCTATGCTCCGGGAGATTCCCTGTTGAGCGTGGTCCGGCTGGAAGGCCCCGTGGGGTACGGCGAGATCGTCGTGCCGACGGGGATCATCCGCGTCACCGGCCAGAACGGCGACCAGGTCATCGGCGAGGTCATTCAGATCTACGGCCCCGTGCGCGACGGTCAGTCCATTCTTCCCGCCGAGAAGTTCAAGACGCCGACCGCGGAGGCCTACCAGCCGGTGTCGGACGGCATGCAGGGCCGGGTCCTCATTCCCCGCGATCCCCGGAACCTCCGGCAGCCCGGACACATTCTCTTCCTCGACATCGGCAGCTCCAGCGGGGTCGTGATGGGCGACCTCTACGAGGCCCGCCGCGATCCAGGGCCCCAGCCGCGGGCCGAAGCCAACGCCGTCGACGAGCTGATGGCGACCATGCAGGTCGTGCACGTACGGGAGCGTACCGCCACCGTGCGGGTCGTGAACCTGCTCGCCCCCGACGTGCATGCGGGGACCCGCGTGAAGCACGTGGCCCGGCTCCCGTAAGCGCCGGAAACCCCGATTCGTGTCTCGCGCCCCGCGCCGGCCCTCGAGCC
>JBOHSH010000034.1:0-6765 GCA_050733195.1 Gemmatimonadales bacterium | reverse complement strand
GGACGAGGTCGCGCGCGTGCTCGACGCCGCCGACCCCCGCGTCGTCAAGCTGGAGCTGGATACCGCGCACTACGCGCAGGCGGGAGGCGACCTCGCCGCCGCCGTGGAGACGTATAAGAACCGGCTGCTCTTCCTGCACGTCAAGGACCTGGAGAGCCCGGTGCCCGGACGCGGTGCCGAGTCGTATCGCTTCGTGGAGCTGGGCCGGGGGAGGCTCGACTTTCCGGCGTTCTTCGCCGCGCTCGCGCGAGCGCGATTCGAGGGTTGGGCGATCGTGGAGCTGGACCAGGTTCCGGACCCGTCGCGCACGCCGAAGGAATCCGGCCTGATCGCGCGCCGGTATCTCGAGTCGCAGGGATTCACCCTCTGATGCGGCCGATCACGAGGATGCTCGATGGAACGACGTGAGCTGATCCGGATTCTCTCCTCGACGGCCGGCCTCGCCTGCCTCCAGGGGCTTTCGCCCGACGACCTGCTCGGCCTCGGCAAGAGCGTCCACGCCGACGCCGCCGGCCAGCAGGGCCTCCAGGCCCTCGACGGCCAAGCCGACGCCACCGTCATCGCCGCCGCCGAGCGGATTCTCCCGGCGACCGACACCCCCGGCGCGACCGCCGCGCAGGTGCATCGCTTCATCGACAGGATGCTCGCGGACTGGTACACGCCCGCGGAGCGCGACCGGTTCCTGAGCGGCCTCCGCGAGCTGGACGAGCGGAGTCGCGCGAGCCACCGCCGCGACTTCGTCGGGTGCACTGAAGCCCAGCAGACCGCGCTGCTCACGACCCTGGACGGAGAAGTCACCGCGCTCCGCGGGCCGGCGGGCGCCGAGGCGCGCCGGCGGGCGGGGCTCGCAAACGCCAACGAGCACTGGTTCGCGACGCTCAAGTATCTCACGGCATGGGGCTGGGCCACCTCCGAGCCGGTGCTGCGCGCGCTGGGCCGTGATAAACTGCCGGGCCGCTGGGACGGTTGCGCCCCCTATCAACCGCGCGCCGGCGCGCCGCGGCCGTCCTGACATGCCGAGACCCGTGCACGGACGCGAGCCGGAGTTCGACGCCATCGTGGTCGGCAGCGGGATGACCGGCGGCTGGGCGGCGAAGGAGCTGACCGAGGCGGGGCTCCGCACGCTGGTGCTCGACGCCGGCCGGCCGATCGACCCGGCGCGCGACTACACCGAGCACATGCCCGTGTGGGAGCTGCCGTTTCGCGGGTTAGGAGACCGCCGGGCGGTGGAGGCCCGGCAATCGGTGCAGCGCAACTCGGTCAGCTTCGACGAGCTGAGCCACGTCTTCTGGACCGACGACGTCGACAACCCCTACAGCACGCCGTCCGACAAGCCGTTCCACTGGTTCCGCGCCCGGCAGGTCGGCGGCAAGTCGATCATCTGGGGGCGGCAGGTCTACCGCTGGAGCGACCTCGACTTCGAGGCCAACCTGCGCGACGGCATCGCGGTCGACTGGCCGATCCGCTACCGCGACCTCGCCCCGTGGTACGACCACGTCGAGCGGTTCATCGGCGTGAGCGGCGAGGCCCTGGGGCTCGCCCACCTGCCGGACGGCCCGTTCCAGGCCCCGATGGAGCTGTCGTGCGCCGAGCGCCATGTGCGGGAGCGGATGCAGGCCCGGTTCGGCCGGGAACGCATCCTCACCATCGGCCGCGTCGCCGTCCTCACGGCACCGCTCCACGGACGCCTCCCGTGCCACTACTGCGGCCCCTGCCACCGGGGCTGCATCACCCGATCCTACTTCAGCAGCGTCAACGCCACGCTCCCCGCGGCGGCGGCGACCGGACGGCTCACCCTCCGGCCGTGGAGCATCGTGAGCCGCGTCCTCTACGACGAGCGGAGTCGCCGCGCGACCGGCGTCCGGGTGATCGACGCCCCGACCGGAGAGGAACGCGAGTACACCGCGCGCATCGTCTTTCTCTGCGCGTCCGCGCTCGAGAGCGCGCGCATCCTGCTCAACTCGAAGACCGCCGGCTTCCCCGACGGCCTGGCCAACTCGAGCGGGCAGGTCGGCCGCAACGTCATGGACCACATCAAGTGGGGCGGGGCCCAGGGCGTGTTCGAGGATTGGCGCGATCGCACGACGATCGGCGACCGCCCCAACGGGATCTACGTGCCGCGCTTCCGCAACGTGACCTCGCGCCATCCCGACTTCATCCGCGGCTACGGGTTTCAGGGAGCCGGAACCCGGCAGGGCTGGGGAGCACGGGTCAGGTCGCCGGGCATCGGCCTCGACTTCAAGCAGGCCCTGGTCGAGCCGGGGCCGTGGGTGATGAGCTTCGGCGGGTTCGGCGAGATGCTGCCGCGCGAGGAGAACCGGGCCACGCTGCACCCGACGCTCACGGACAAGTGGGGGATTCCCACGCTGCACATCGAGTGCACCTGGAGCGAGAACGAGCTCGCGATCTATCGCGACATGAACGTGACGGCGGCGGAGCTGCTCGAGACCGCGGGCGCGCGGGACATCCGCCCCGACGCCCGCGGGCCGAGCACGCCGGGCAACACCAACCACGAGATGGGCACGGCCCGGAAGGGCCGCGACCCGAAGACGTCGGTGCTCAACGCCTGGAACCAGGCGTGGGACGTGCCGAACCTGTTCGTGACCGACGGCGCCTGCATGACCTCGAGCGCCAACCAGAATCCCTCGCTCACCTACATGGCCCTCACGGCGCGCGCGTGCCACTACGCCGTCGAGGAGCTCAAACGCCGGAACCTGTGACACCCCGCGCTCGTTTGCGGCTCGGTAGAGGCGTGCAGGCGGTGCGTCGCTGCGCGAAGAAGCGACCTGTGCCGGCCTTGCCGCTGAGCCGTGATGTGGCTCGGCTGGAGCGGGTCCGACAAATGAGCGACGATGTATCGGATGCATAAGCCACGATTCCAAGCTCATCGCGCGATTCACCAGCCCTTGCTCATGCCCACGAGCAGGTCGAGTGTCCGCCCGACGAACGGCCGAATACTCCGAAGCCTTGCCTCGACTCGCCCCGACCACGGAGGGCTGAGGCGGAATCGGGTTCCAGCAGTCGCGTAAACCGACGTACCCGACCTAAACCTCGCTAAAGAGAGTGCAGCTCCTAGCCCAGCGCCCAAGAACGGACGGATCACAGGTCCGCCTGATTCGACGCTGATTCCGAACTCCGGGATAAGTGCGTCCGTCACTTCGCTCGTGGAAACCCCACCGACGGTGACTCGCCGGCTCTCGCGCCACACGCTAATGGCGGTCTGGAGATGCACAGGGTCGGAGAGTCGCCACTGGACCACGACAGATGCTGCAGCAGCTGTACCATTTCCTAGCGCCGGCAGGTTGTAGAAGGATGGACCAGCGCTGACGGCGAAGGCTTCACGCGCGCCAGTTTGCCCACGGACGGATCGGGCGAGACAAACGACTGCAGAAAGAATGAAACATATGGCACGCAATGCAGTTCGTAGCCCGGGTGCATGAGTCATTGTGCCTCTCGGATCAGTAGTGTGCGCTCGTCACAGAGGTTTGCGTTGGGCTACCTACTATGTAGACCCTGTCTTATTGCGACCACTGCCACCTCCGCGTCACGAACATGAACGATCGTGGCGGCCCTGGCACTAGCGCGAGCCCCGATTGACAGGCGACCTAACCGGAGAGGCTCGCGTTGACACGGCCACGGTAATACCAAATATTACCGGGTATGACAGCACGTATCGAGCGCATCTCCATCACCCTGCCCGCCGAGCTGGTCCGGTACGCCGATCGGGAGGCGAAGCGGCTGGCCCGGCCGCGCAGCTGGGTCATCGCCGAGGCTCTGCGGGCCGCCGCCGCAGCGCAGTCGTCCGCTCGTAGCCCCGTCATCGCCGAGCCGGCGACCGGTCCCTACGCCGGTGTCGCCGGGGAGCTTCGGGCGGCGGACCAGCGGAGGCTTCGCGGGGCGCTGGCCCTCTCCCCCGGCGAGCGGCTCCGCCGGGCCGGCGAGCTCGTACGCCTGGCTCGTGGCGCGCGTCCCCCGCGGGAGCGCGTCCAGATCATCGCCTTTGACCGCTTCGAGGATTTCTGGCAGTGGAAGCAGGCGCACCGGGTCGCGACGGCCGCCCGGAGCTGACCGCCGCGTCGGTCTGCGCCGAGCTCAATCGGAGCCGGGCCCGGTACCTGGTGATCGGAGGGGTCGCGTGCATCCTGCACGGGCACATCCGGGCCACCATCGACCTCGACCTCCTGATCGAGGCAACGGAGGAAAACGCCGCTCGGGTGCTCGAGGCGCTCCAGCGAGTCGGCTACGGCTTCGCCGGGGAATGGCAGCCGCGGCAGATCGTGGCCAAGCCAGTGACGGTCATCGGCGACGACCCGGCCGTCGATCTCTTTACGATCGCCTGGACCCTGCGCTATCCGGACGCACTCCCCCGCTCGGTCACCATAGGGGTCGACGGCATCGCGGTGCCGGTCATCGGTCTGGACGACCTGATCGCCACCAAGCTCACCGGGCGGCTGCAGGACGCCGCGGATGTCGAAGTCCTGGAAAAGATCAGAAAGCTCAGGGAATAGCGCTCCCTCGGCTGCATGAGCCGGCCCTCCCCGACGACGGCAATCCGTTCCGTTCAGGCCGACACGGCCGCGGCCGTGCAGGCGCTGCGACGCTGAGCGAAGAAGCGGCGCTCCGTGGGGTTCCGCGCCAGGAGCTGGGCCATCTGGAAGTACTGCACGGCCAGCTCGGGGCGGCCGGCCTTGAGCTCGAGGTCGCCTAACGCGGCGGAGTAGAACGGATACTCACCCAGCCGCTCGCGGCCCCGGATCGCGCGGATCGCCGCGAGCCCCTGCTCCGGGCCCGCCGCCTGGGCCAGCGCGATGGCGCGGTTGAGCGCCACCACCGGCGAGGGACGCAGCTCGAGCAATCGATCGTACATCCGCACGACCCTGTCCCACTCGGTCGCCTCGGTGCTCGGCGCCCGGGCGTGGAGCCAGGCGATCGCCGCCTCGAGGTGATACTCGGTCAGCTCGGGCCCCTGGGCCGACTCCGCGAGCAGCGCTTCTCCCTCGGCGATCAGGCCGTGGTCCCAGCGGGAGCGATCCTGCTCGAAGAGGGAATGCAGGTCGCCCTGCGCATCGAGCCTGGCGGGGAGCCGGGCGGCGTGGAGCGAAAGGAGAGCGGAGAGGGCCAGGGTCGCCGGGGTCTTCCCGAACCGGTGTTCCCGCAGGAGCTGAAGCAGCCGCAGTGCCTCCCGGACGAGCTCGGCCCGCACCGGCGCGTCCGCCGAGGCGCCGTGATAGCCCTCGTTGAAGAGGAGATAGAGGGCGCGGTGCACCGCGGGAAGCCGCGCGGCGAACTCGTCCGCGCGGGTGACGTCGAACAGTTCCTTCGAGCGGGCCAGGACCTTCTTGGACCGGGTCAGCCGCTTCTCGACCGCCGCCTGGCCGGCGACATAGGCCGCAGCCACTTCCCGGACGCTGAAGCCGCAGAGCAGGTGGAGCACCAGCATCACCTGGGCCTCTTCCTTGAGGCCGGGATGGCAGCAGGAAAATATCATGGCGAGCAGGTCGTCGCTGATGGCGCCGGCGGCGAACCTCTCGTCCAGCGTGGGAGCCAGCGTCCATTCCGATTCGAGCCGGTGGGTCAGCTCGGGCGCGAAGGTGCGCGCGGTCCGCTCGCGGCGGAGCACGTCGAGCGCGCGGTTCCGGGCGGCCGCCATGAGCCAGGCGGCCGGATTGTCGGGGAGGCCCCGGAACTGCCAGACCTCGAGCGCGCGCAGGAAGGCGTCCTGCACCACGTCCTCCGCGAGTGCCAGGTTGTGGACACCGAACAGGCGAGTCAGAACCGCGACCATGCGGCCCGACTCGCGACGGTACAAGGACTCGAGCTGCTCCACGCCTAGATCTTCATGATCGGACGGACCTCGACCGAGCCGCCGCGCTCCAGGATGGGGCAGCCCTTGGACAGCTCGGCGGCCTCCTCCAGGTCGCGGGCCTCGATGAGGCTGAAACCGCCCACCAGGTCCTTCACTTCGGCGTAGGGGCCGTCGGTGATCGTCTTCTGCTTGCCGTTCACGACCTTGCCGGCGGGCTCCAGAGGATGGCCCCGATCGCGGATCTTGCCCTGCCGGGCGAGCTCCTCCAGCCAGGTCATCCACTTCTGCATAATCTGCTGGGCCTCATGGGGATCCGTGGGGCGCTGGGGACCGCGGTAGATGTAGAGGAACTCGCTCATGGTCGTGCTCCGGGGAAGGGGATGACAGCCAGCCTCGGGAAAACGACGTTTGGGGAGGCCTTGGCCGGACATTCCTGTCGCGTTAGGGCCGGCGCAGTAGATTCGCGGCTCACGCCTGCACAGGTTGGCCGCCCATGTCCCCGAGTCCCGCCGGATCGTCGAGCTCGGTAAGTACCCGTCTTCCTCTTCTCCTCCTGCTTATC
The DNA here is from genome assembly GCA_050733195.1 of Gemmatimonadales bacterium. GTDB lineage: Bacteria > Gemmatimonadota > Gemmatimonadetes > Gemmatimonadales > GWC2-71-9 > JABFSM01. Next base: position 397 of record JBOHSH010000034.1, on the reverse strand, counting down.
GGCTTGGCCGCGTGCGAACAACGGACGTCCGACGCGCTGCCGGCCGATCTGCTCCCATCGCTGGAGCGTCTCGCCGCGGCCGGCGCCCGGCACGACTCGGCCATGCGGGCGTTCGCCCGGGACCTCGAGGCCTGGTCCGCGAAGGCCGGCCACCCGGAGCCGGCCGAGGCCCTGCTGGGACCGCTCTTCCTCCATCCGCCGCGCAATCACCGTCCCGTCCTGGCGAGCGATACGGGGATCGTGGCGGATTATCGCCGCCTGGAGGCGAGATTCGCCGAGCTGCTCGCGACCCGCGACAGCCTGAGACAGGCGGCGCTCGCCTGGCGTGACCCGCTGGTGCGGTACGCCCAGGCGCACCGCTCCGGCGACTCGGCCCGGACCCTCATGCGAACGACGA
>JBOHSH010000033.1:0-3200 GCA_050733195.1 Gemmatimonadales bacterium | reverse complement strand
TCGTCACTCCGCAGAGAACTGCCAACCCCGGCTGGGACAGCCCTCGAGGGATTCGCCCCGAATCGCCTGGCCGGACCGCTGCTCGACCGGATCGACCTGCACTTTCGGGTGCCCGCCGTTCCCTATCTCGAGCCATGGTCGTCGACGAGGCCGAGCCGAGCGCGGCGCTCCGTTTGCGCGTGGAAGCTGGCGCGCGAGCGTCAGCGGCTGGCGATTCCGGTCCGGGGGGAAGGGAAGAAACGGAGCTCTCCAGTACCGGGCCCTCGACCGCCTCCCGCAGACGCTCGCCCTGCTCGAGCCGCGGCCGCTCGGCGCGGCCCCGTGACGCCTACCGCTTCGAGATCTCCACCCGCCAGTCCGGTCCGACCGCCACCCGGTGCCGCTGGGAAAAGTTCCCCTGATTGATCGCGAACCCGACCTCGAGAACGCTGTTGATATAGAGCAGCGGCTCGCCTGCCTTCACCGAGCCGAAACGTCCGCACGTACGGCACGGGTCCGGCGAACGCGAGGCGGCGGCCGTTCTGGATCCGGACGCGCGCCGTGTCTCCCACGCGAAGCCCGAGCCGGTCGAGCAGCGCGGCGGTGATGTTGCTCCAGACGTTGCCGAAGGGTCCGTCGAGCGCGACGATACCGCCGATGACGGTCTCGCCGGCATCGACCGGCGCCGTTTCCGGACCCAAGCCGAGGCCCGGATGGCCATCTCCCGCTACATCGAGGGCTGGTACAACTCACAGCGCCGGCATTCCTCCCTTGGCCTGCAGTCCCCGATCAACTACGAAAAACTGATGTCAAATGCGGCTTGAATCCCAAGTCGCCCATCGTCCACCAAACCGCCCCGTTCACACGGTGACTCGTCGCGACGCCCTCGCACCTCGTAACGAAGCTCCACCATGCCGCTCTTGTAGGCGTTGACATCCACCAGATGGAGGGCGACGTCGCTGTCGAGCTTCTCGACGAATGGGATCCCATCACCAATCAAGATCGGCAGGATCGAATAGCGAACGTCGTCGGCTAACCCAAGACGAAGGCATTCGCCCGAAACCACACCGCCCCCAACAAACCAGATGGTACGGAACGTGGGCCGCAGGCGCCCATTCACGAACTGCGCGAGATCGCCGGAGTAGAACTCTACGGTATCCCGGTTCCGCGGCAAATCACGGCTCGTGAGGACGAAGATGGGTTTGTCCCCGTACGCCACCCCAGCCCTTGGGCTTCAAAGCGTAGCGCGGTCTCAGAGGTTCGCGATCCCATGACGTAGCAGTGGATCGTCCTTGAGGAACGCGTCGACGAATCCTGGGTCCATGGTGGCCCCGCCGACGAATTCGTCCGAGGTTTCGAGCCAGTCGACGCGCCCGTCCTTTCGAGCGATGAAGCCGTCGAGGCTCGCCGCCATGTGGATCGTTACGTGAGAATCAGGGTCTGCCATCATTTCGCTCTGACGTCGAGTGCACGGTTAGCAGCACTGTCCGGAACCGCCTCCGCTTGAGTCACTCTACGACCTGCGCTTCTGCTGCGGGGCCGGCGGAGGCCGCCGCAGGCCAGCTCAATGAAACATATCAGCGCGGACGCCGCGACGTTCAGGGTCCAGCAGATCCTCCAAGCCGTACCTCCCGTCGTAGCGGTGGCCATTTGAGTACCAGCGGATACCGGCGGCGTGGTGCCGTTGTGATGAAACACCATGGAGGGAGTGGATTCGGCCTGGAGCGCCTTTCTGGGATCGACTGCTGCGACAGCTACTCCGACTTCAGGGTGATCACCGGATCGATTCGGGCCGCGCGCCAGGCGGGCACCCAGCAAGCCACCGCGGCCACTCCCATCAGCACCATGATCACCCCGAGGTACGTCACCGGATCCAGGCGGGAGATGCCGAACAGGAGAGTGGTGAGCACCCGGCTTGCTCCCAGGGCGCCCGCGACGCCGACCAGCGTCCCGAGCGCCGCCAGCGCGAATCCCTGCCGGGCCACCATCGAGACGATGCTGCCCCGCGTGGCGCCGAGCGCCGACCGGACGCCGATTTCCCGCTGCCGCTCGGTGACCCGTCCGGAAAGCACGCCGTAGATTCCCGCGGCGGCCAGTAACAGCGCGACCAGGGCGAACGACCCGAACATCGTCAGTGCGAAGCGGCGTTCGGCCGCCGACTGGCTGAGCAGCGCGCCCATCGTCGCGACCCGGACGACGGGCTGGTCCTTGTCGACCGACCAGATCGCGTTGCGCACCGCGGGCGTGAGCGCCGCCGGGTCGCGTTCGGTCCGGACCACCAGCGAGAGGACGTTGTCTCCCGCTCGCCACTGGGCGTTGGTCACGTACACCGCGTCGCTCTCGCGGAGGGCGAGCGAGACCTGCCGGACATTCCGCACCACGCCGACCACGGTATACATCGGGCCGTCGCGCGGGCCGATGTAGAGCCGCTGTCCGAGCGGGTTCTGGTCCTGGAATCGGCGCCGGGCGAGCGACTCGCTGATGACCGCGGAAGGGGAGCCGCCGGCGCCGTCTTCCACGCCGAGGTAACGGCCCTGCACCAGCGGGATTCGCATCGTCTCGAAGTATCCCGGACTCACCGCGTAGCGGAACACGCTGCCCCCGGTCCCGGCGTCGTCTCCCTGAAAACTCGCCCCGTATTCGTCCAGATCGCCGCTGAACGGCAGCTGGCTGGTGAGGACGGCGGACGCGACTCCCGGCTCCCGGCGCACCGCCTCCAGCGCCTGGTCGAAGAAGCGCAGCGTGGCGCTGTCGCTGTCGAAGCGGCGGCCCGAGGTCTGTACCTGCATCGTCAGCAGGCCCGAGGGATCGAAGCCGGGATGGATGGCAAAGAGTCGTTGCAGGCTTCGGAGCAGAAGCCCGGTGCCGGCCAGCAGCATGATGGCGAGCGCCACTTCCGCGACGACCAGCGCGCCGCGGATCGCGTGGCGCCGACCGGTCACCCGGAGCGAGCTCTGCTGGACCGCGGCTCCCGCCGTGTCTCGCGCTGCCGCCAGGGCGGGGAAGAGTCCGAATCCGAGGCCCACGAGCGTGGTGAGCAACAGGCCGAAAAAGAAGACGGTGCGGTCCAGGGTGATTTCCGACGCCCGTGGCAGTCCGGGCGGGCTCAGGGCCACCAGCGCCCGCACGCCGAGCTCCGCCACCGCCATGCCGAGCAGGCCGCCGATCAGGGCAAGCAGCGCGCTTTCGGTGAGCAGCTGACGCACCACCCGGCCCCGGCC
>JBOHSH010000032.1:0-4370 GCA_050733195.1 Gemmatimonadales bacterium | reverse complement strand
TCCCGGTGGTCCTGAGGTCCCAGGTCATGCGCTGCAGGCCCGCCCCGCGGGGCAGGAACTGCTGGGGCGCGAACCGGCCACCGCCGCCCCCACCCGCACCCGCGGCCTGCCCGGCGGAATCGGGTCGGGTCGTGTCGGTCACGAAGCGGCGGAGCACGGTGCCGGCCGAATCGAGCACCTCGAGGCTGGCCCGCCGGGGAGCACTCGCGAGCTTCCAGGTGACCGTCATGCCCGTGCCCGAGCGCACGGCCGCGGGCGGCGTGAAGAGGTGGGCGGACTTCGCGAGGACCTGGGGCGAGGCCTGCCGGAGCGGCGCGATGTTGTCGAGCACCCAGAAGCCGCGGCCGTGGGTGCCGATCACCAGCTCGTTCCCTTCGACGATCAGGTCGGCGATCGGCACGTCGGGCATGTTGAGCCGAAGCGCCTGCCAGGAGGCGCCGTCGTCGTATGACAGGTAGACGCCGTGCTGCGTCGCGGCGTAGAGCAAGCCCCGGCGCGTCGGGTCCTCACGCACGGCGTGGACGTAGGCATCGGGCCGGATCCCGTTCACGATCCTGGTCCAGGTGCGGCCGTAATCCGACGTCTTCCAGATGTAGGGCGCGAAGTCGTCGAGCAACGGCCGCCGCACCGAGATGTAGGTGGTGCCGGACGCGAAGCTCGAGGCGTCGATCTGGCTCACCCGGCCCAGATCCGGCATGTCGCGGGGGGTCACGTTGGTCCAGGTCTTCCCGCCGTCGCGGGTCACGTGGACGAGCCCGTCGTCCGAGCCGGTCCAGATGACGTTCACGTCGCGCTTCCCCGGGCCGACGGAGAAGATCGTGGCGTAGACCTCGGGCCCGTTCATGTCCCCCGTGATCGGTCCGCCGGAGTGCCCCAGCGTCGCGGGGTCGCGGCGGGTGAGGTCTCCGCTCAGCGCGGTCCAGGTCCGGCCGGCGTCGGTCGTGCGCCAGAGGCGCTGCGAGGAGACGTAGAGCGTCTTCGGATCGACGGGCGAGAAGATGATGGGGAAAGTCCACTGCCAGCGCTCCCGGATGTCTTTCGCGGGCTCCCCGGAGTAGAACCAGGGGTACGGATTCACCTCGCGTGACGTGCCCAGACGGCGGTTGAACTTGTCGACGTACCGGCCGTTGTTGGTCCCGCTGTAGAAGATGTCGGGATCGAGCGGATCCGGCGCGATGTAACCCGGCTCGCCGCCGCCCGCGACGTAGGACACCGCCATGCCTCCGCTGGTCGGATCGCGCGGCGCCGCCCCGCCCGCTCCGCCCCCACCCCCGCCCCCGAAGCGGAACGCCGCGGCGCCCGCATTCCAGTTGAAGGGGATGCAGAGCGTCGAGTTGTCCTGCTGCGACCCGCAGACGTGATAGGGGATGTGCTTCGTGGTGACGACGTGATAGAACTGCTCGGTCGGGAAGTCCTGGGCGGTCCAGCGGCTCCCGGTGGTGATGCTGACCGCACCGCCGCCGTCATTCCCCACCACGAGGTGCGCGGGGTCGTCGGGGTCGACCCAGAGATCGTGGTGGTCGCCGTGGGTGCCCTGGCCGATGGAGGTCGTGGTCTTGCCGCCGTCCGCGGAGCGGAACAGGGCCGTGTTCTGCATGTAGACCACGTCCGGATTCTTCGGGTCGGCGAAGACGTGGGTGTAGTAGAACGCCCGCTGGCGGATGGCGCGGTTCTCGTTGACGAGTGTCCAGGAGGCCCCGCCGTCGTCGCTTCGGAAGAGGCCGCCCTTCTCGTTCTCGACGAGCGCGTACACCCGGGTCGAGTTCGCGCCGACGGCGACGCCGATCCGGCCCACGACCCCCGAGGGCATGCCCGGGCTCCGGGTGAGCTCGGTCCAGGTCTCGCCGCCATCGGTGCTCTTGAAGAGCCCGCTGCCGGGGCCGCCGCTCGACATCTGGTACTCCCTGCGGTAGGCCTCCCAGAGCGCGGCGTACAGCACGTCGGGATTATTGCGGTCGATGACGATGTCGATCGCGCCCGTCTTGTCGTCGCGATACAGCACGCGCCGCCACGTCTGTCCCCCGTCGGTGCTCTTGAAGACGCCCCGCTCCGGGCTCGGCGCGCTGTACTTCCCGAACGAGGCGACGAAGACGATCTCGGGACTGGTGGGATGGATGCGGATCTTCGAGATCCCGTGGGATTCCCGGAAGCCGACGTGGGTCCAGGTGCGGCCGGCATCGGTGCTCTTGTAGACCCCGTCGCCGGGCATGATGTTGCCGCGGATGCAGGTCTCGCCGGTGCCGATGAACACGATGTCCGGGTTCGTCTCGCTCACCGCGACCGCGCCGATGGAGGCGCTGGTGATCTGACCGTCGGTGACGGGCGCCCAGTTCTCCCCGCCGTCCGTGGTCTTCCAGAGGCCTCCGCCGGTCGCGCCGAAGTAGGCCTCGTTCGCCCGGCCCTTCACGCCGCTCACGGCAACGGAGCGGCCGCCGCGGTCGGGCCCGACGTTGCGCCAGCGGAAGGCCGCGAGGAACGCGGAGTCGAGGACGACGGGCTCGAGCGGTGCCGCCGCCGGCCGGGTCGGGGTCTGGGCGCGCCCCTGACCGGCGCCGGGGGTTGGAAGAACGAGAACCAGCAGCAGAGGAGCGGTGCGCGACGAAAAAAGTCGGGGCATGGGCCGGGTCCGGCGGTCGGGTCGAGTGAAAGACGGCGGATGGCGCGGAACGCCAATAGTGCCGCCGTTCGACGCCGGAGGCAACCACGGGAGCACCACGCTCGCTTGCCCGCGCCCCGGCCGGGAGGTACGGTATGACCCCCATCATTCGACCGGCAACCGGACCCCATGGATCACCTCGCCACGCTGAATTCGCTCGCGCAACGCTTCCAGCTCCGGACTCTCTTCCCGGGGTCGAGCCTGGAACCCGACCTGATCCTGGAGCCGCCGCCCGACGCACTCGATCCCCTCGGACTCGCCCTCAGCGACACCGTGCAGCAGGTCGCCCGCATCCCGGTGCCGGTCGACATCGATCTGGCATTTCTGGGCAAGTGGGTGCGGACGCTGCTTCCCGATCTTCCTCCCGAACCTTCCCAGGAAGATCCCATCGGCGGGATGCCGATCGTGCCGCAGATCCTGGGACCGCTCGGCAACCTGACGGCGGCGCTTCCTCCCTCGACGCTGATGATGTCCGAGACCGGTCAGGCCGCGACCGCGGGCGTCCCGGAGGTGCTGGGGAGGATCAAGGGCAGGATCACCCAGACCGTGGAACGGCTCACCGACCAGGTGGTGCGACTGCCGATCTCGGTGGCGCTGCGCTGGCAGATCCTCGACGAATCCACTCCGGGAGCGAGTGGCCCACCGACCGGGGTCAGCTACTCCACCGATAGCGGCGTCACCTGGACTGCGCTGCCCGCCACGCTGGAGGTCCCCTCCGGCGGAGCTCCCGCGACGGGGGTGGCGACGTCGCTGCGTCTCCGCTTTCCGGTGCGATTCACCGAGCTCACGACAGGGATCCCCGATGTGATGCGGTTCAGTGTCTTCGTGAGTCTCCGGCTCGGGCTCACGCCCCCCGTGGGGGCTCCCGTCACGACCGGCTGGATCGACCTGCCTCCCGTGCCGCTCGTCATTCCGACGATTCCGGTCCCGACCATCCTGGTGCTCTGCGAGCATCGGAACTTCGCGGGCCGCAAGCTGGTCCTCGTTCCCAGCAATTCGATCCTCGGAACCGCGGCCATCGGGATCGGCCCGGCTCTCGACCTCACCCGCTCGGCGCTGCTGTCGTTTCAGAGCGCGAATGCGCTGATCGGGTTCCTGGGAACGGCGGCGGGACCGGCGGGAATCGCCGCGAGCGTTCTCAAGTCGCTGGCGTCGTCGCCGGGTCAGGTCATCATCGCCGCGCAGTCACGGGTGGACGACCTGGGCGGGAATCAGTTCGTGTTCGATCCGGGTGGATGGTTCGGAATCGGGCGATTCACCGGCGACAACATGGCCCGCTCGATCATCTGCGTCGGACGCCCGGGAACGGTGTTCGATTTCTTCCACGACGCCGGCCTGAGCGAAAGGATCACGCGACTGCAGGTGACGCTCGACGGACGGCTGGGCTGTGCGCTCCGGCAGCTCGAGGTGCTGGATCCCAACGTGGTCATCGGGGAGTCGATCTTCTACACCGCGCCGGAACGGCCTGCGGAAGTCTACGGGGGGGCCGTCACGAGCTTCAGCCCGCGCAACAGCCACGAAGACGCCATCACTTCGTTGAGCTTCGCGGGGCCGGCGGTCCGATTCCAGCCCTAGCGGAGCCGGGCCCGGTAGGCGGCGGGGGTCACGCCGAGGGTCCGGTGGAAGACGTTGGTGAAGTGGCTCTGGTCGTAGAAGCCCGCGCGGAGCGCGATCTCGCTCAGCGGCTCATCGGTCTCGGCCAGCTCGCGCGCCG
>JBOHSH010000031.1:0-4772 GCA_050733195.1 Gemmatimonadales bacterium | reverse complement strand
TGGTAAAGGACGGCATCCACAGTAACCACGATCCGCTCCACGCCAACAAGAACATTCTTCAAATCTACCCGAATAACTCCGTCACAAACTCGCCCTCTATAGAACGCAGAGACCAGGACCAGGTCGTACTCGACGTGACCCGCGACGCGTGTTATGCCGCCGCGCGCGGCGCCGGGGCCTTCGGTCCCGACCGCCGGCCGCTCGCCGGCTCCCGCATCGCCGAGCCCCGCCACGCGCTCGTGGGCACGGGCTTTCCCTTCAAGCACCAGGAGCTCGTGCCGGCGTATCTCGGACAGATGGAAACCGTGATGCGGAGCGCCGCCGGCATCCGCCGCGCCGGATCCGCCGCACTCGACCTCGCCGACGTCGCCGCGGGTCGGCTGGACGCCTTCTGGGAGCTGATGCTCGCGCCGTGGGACATCGCCGCGGGGATGCTGCTCGTGCGCGAGGCCGGCGGCATCATCACCGATCTCGAGGGCCGGGACCTCACCGGGCTCGAGCCCACCGCCGTCGTGGCGGGGAACCGGGCGCTGCACGCATGGATGCTTGGAGTCGCAGGGGGCCAGGGAGCCAGGGAGCCGGGCCCATGACCGGTCGTATCGTTCACTCGTTCGCATCACGCGGACCAGGCCGCGCACTTCGCTCGCGGCGAGCTCAAGCCGGTGCTGCTCGACTGGCGGGAGATCGAGCGCCAGGCGCTGCGGCGATATCGCCCGGGGGAGGGCGGAAGCCGGTGAGCCCTACGGCGGCTGGTCGGCCCGGGTGAGGATTCTCGGGCCGTTCGAGGTGATGGCGACGGTGTGCTCGAAATGGGCGGCGAGCGAGGCGTCCGCCGTGACGACGGTCCATTTGTCGTCGAGCACCTTCGTCGCATAGCCGCCGGCGGTGATCATCGGCTCGATCGCGAGGGTCATGCCCGCCTGAAGCCGGGGCCCGCGCCGGGGCTGCCCATGGTTCGGCACCTGCGGGTCCTCGTGCATCCGCGTGCCGACGCCGTGACCCACCAGCTCGCGCACCACGCCGAACCCCGCCGCCTCCGCCACGGTCTGAATCGCGTGGCCGATGTCGCCCACGTGATTGCCGAGCCGCGCCTGCGCGATCCCCGCCTCCAGCGCCTGACGGGTCGTGGCCAGCAGCCATTCGGCCGCGGGAGAGATTCGCCCCACCGGAAAGGTCCGCGCCGAATCGGCGTGGAATCCCAGGAGATACACCCCGACGTCCACGCTCACGATGTTGCCCTCGCGCAGGATCCGGCTCGGCGAGGGGATGCCGTGGACGATCTCTTCGTTGATCGAAATGCAGAGGGTCTTCGGAAACCCGTAGAGTCCCTTGAAGGACGGCGTCGCTCCCGGGTGGCTCCGAATGAATCGCTCCGCCTCGTCGTCGAGCGACTCCGTGGAGACGCCCGCACGCACCAGGCCCCCGACCAGATCGAGCGTCCGTGCCACGATCGCGCCGGCACGGGCCATGATCTCGATCTCGCGGGTGGACTTGAGGGTGATCAAGGGAGCTAGGGAGCTAGGGAGCTGGGGAGCTACGTGGCGCCGTGATCCAGGGCCTGCCGAACGCGGGCCGCGATCTCGTCCACCGTTCCCACCGCGGGGATCCGGGTCACCCCGCCCCGCTTCTCGTACCACTCCAGCACCGGCGCGGTCTGGGTCCGGTACGCCAGGAGCCGCCGCCTGACGGCCTCGGGATCGTCGTCCGCACGGCCCTCGACCGTCCGGCGCCGGTCGAGCCGGGCGAGGATCTCCTGATCGGGGACGTCGAAGAACAGCACGCGATCCACCTTCCGCCCCAGCTCCGCCAGCACCGCGGCGACACCCTCCGCCTGAGGGATGGTGCGCACCACGCCATCCAGTATGACGCCCCGGGCGGCGGCGGGCTTACCGAGCTCCTCCCGGACCACGCCGAGGATGATGTCGTCGCTCACCAGGCCGCCGCTCTCCATCACGGCCTTGGCGCGGCGCCCGAGGTCGGTCCCCCGCGCGACCGCATCGCGGAGGAGATCGCCGGTCGCGAACTTGGGAAGGCCGAGGCGCGCCCCGAGGAGGGAGCCCTGCGTGCCCTTCCCGGCGCCCGGGGGACCGAGGAGGAGGAGATCCACCCCTTAGATGTACCTCTGCTGCCGCCCGCGGAACTTGATCCGGCCCGACTTCATGAAGCTGTCGTACTTCCGGAGCGTCCGGTGCTGCTCGATCTGGGCGATGGTATCCAGCATCACGCCGACGACGATCAGCACCGAGGTCCCGCCGAAGACGAGCTGCTCGGCGCCCACCGCGTTGCCGATCATGATGGGAATGATGGCGATGGCGGCCAGGAAGAGCGCGCCAGGCAGCGTCACCCGCGCGAGGACCTGGTCGATGTAGTCGGCCGTGGCGGCGCCCGGCTTCACGCCCGGGATGAATCCGCCCTGCTTCTTCAGGTTCTCCGACAGGTCCACCGAGTTGAAGATGATGGAGGTGTAGAAGTAGCTGAAGATCAGCACCATCACCGCGAACGCGATGTTGTAGGGCCAGTCGCCGGGGTTGAAGAACGCGGCGACGTCCATCAGCACCTGGTTCTTGGTGAAGTTCGCCACCGTGCCCGGCACGATGATGATCGTCTGCGCGAAGACGATGGGCATCACGCCGGCGGTGATGATCCGGATCGGGATGAACGTCTTCTGGCCTTCACGGATCCGGCCGCGTCCCATCACCTTCCTGGGAATCTGGATCGGAATCCGCCGCGAGGCGATGGTCATCGCGACCACGGCGGCGATCCCGGCGATCGCGACCGTCATCAGGAGCAGCGCTCCGCCCAGCGAGATCACGTCGGTGCGCACCGACGTCACCAGCTGGATCGCCGCCGGCCACAGCCGCTCCAGGATGGAAACCGCGATGAGCAGGCTCATCCCGTTCCCGATCCCCCGCTCGGTGATCTGCTCGCCCAGCCACATCACGAACACCGCGCCGGCGGTGAGCGTGAACACCATCGTGAGCCGGCTCGCGAAGCCCGGATTGATCACCGCGTTCGGGATGGACTCGGTGAACAGGGTGAAGGTGTAGGCCTGGGAGAAGGCGATGAAGATCGCGAGGTACCGCGTCCACTGGGTGAGCTTTTTCCGGCCCTCTTCCTCCTTCTGCATCTTGCTCACCGACGGCACCAGGCCGCCCGCGAGCTGGAAGATGATCGACGCGGAGATGTACGGCATGATGCCGAGCGCGAAGATCGTCGCCCGGTAGAGGCCGCCGCCCAGGGTGTCGTAGAGCTGGAAGAAGCCCGCCGCGCCCGAGCTGTTGATGAACTGCTGGAGCGCGCCGGCATCGACGCCCGGCGCCACGATGTGCGCGCCGAGCCGGTAGATCAGCACCGCGAGCAGCGTGAAGAGCAGCTTCCGCTGCAGCTCCTCGTCGATGGCGAGGGCGGGGACTTTCGGGGCGGTCACTTACGCCTCGACCTTCCCGCCCGCCGCTTCGATCTTGGCCCGCGCCTGAGCGGACACCGCGATGCCGGTCACCGTGTAGGCCCGGTCCGCGTCCCCGGTGCCGAGCAGCTTGATCGGCCCGCCGGGGCGGCTGACGAGGCCGGCGGCGTGCAGCGTGTCGGGAGTGAGCTCGGTGCCCGACACCTTCTTGAGCTGGCGGAGGTTCACGGCCTGCGCCGTCTGCTTGAAGGGGTTGGTGAAGCCCCGCTTCGGGAGCCGCCGGTACATCGGCATCTGCCCGCCCTCGAAGCCCGGGTTGGTCGAACCTCCGGTACGGGCCTTATGCCCCTTGTGCCCCTTCCCGGACGTCTTGCCGAGACCCGAGCCCGGACCACGGCCGACGCGCCTCCGGGCGCGTTGACTCCCGGGAGCGGGCTTGAGGTTGGAGAGCGTGAGTTTCTCTGCCATTGTCCGTCGTCCTTTATCGGTGAACGGGAAACGGTGAACCGGGAACGGGGAGGGCAGCTCCCGTTCACCGTTCACTGTTCACCGTCTACGCCTTCTCCACCTCGACCAGGTGCCGCACCCGCTCCAGCATGCCGCGCACCGAGGCCGTGTTGGCCAGCTCGGCCGTGGCCTGATGCCCCTTGAGGCCGAGGGCGCGAAGGGTCCTGCGAAGGCGCTCCGGATGGCCGATCCCCGAGCGGACCTGCCGCACGCGGATCCGCGGGGCATCCTGCTCGGCCGGGATGTCGGCCAGGTGGTACGCCGGGCCCTGGCGGCCCACGGCGGGGTTCCGTCCCATCGTTACGCCTCCTGCCTGGAGCGATACGGAATGCGATCGCTCTCGACGTTCCGCTCGCGGGCCACCTGCCGCACGGAAACCAGCTGCTGGAGGCCCTTCATCGTGGCCCGCACCATGTTGTGCGGGTTGTTGGAGCCGAGGCTCTTGGTCAGGATGTCCGTGACCCCCGCGCACTCGAGCACGGCGCGCACCGGCCCCCCGGCGATCACGCCGGTGCCGGTGGCGGCGGGCTTGAGCAGCACCGCGCCGGCCCCGTGGCGGCCGAGCACCTCGTGCGGAATCGTGGAGCCGGTGCGGGGGACGTCCACCATCCCGCGCTTGGCGGCCTCCACGGCCTTGCGGACCGCCTCCGAAACCTCGTTCGCCTTCCCGGTGGCGAGTCCCACGCGGCCCTTGCCGTCCCCGACGGCGACGAGCGCGTTGAAGGAGAACCGGCGCCCGCCCTTCACGACCTTCGCGACCCGGTTGATGTCGACGACCTTCTCGACGAACTCGCTCGCGGCCTCGCCGCGATCGCGGTCGCGCCGGGGGCCGCGATCGCCGCCCCGGCCGGGTCCGCGC
>JBOHSH010000030.1:0-5786 GCA_050733195.1 Gemmatimonadales bacterium | reverse complement strand
GTCTCCCGCCGCACCCGGCGGCCCCCGCCGGCGCGCCGCCGCGCGGGCGACGGGCCGGGGAGCGAGCGCCGGCTGCTGTGCCATCGTGCGCTGTTGCATCACGACCGCGGCGAGGCTCGCCACGGTGGGCGCGTCGAAGAGGGCGCGAAGGGAGAGCGCCGGCGCGATCGCCTTGCGGATCCGGTTGACGGCCTGGATCGCGAGAATCGAATGGCCGCCGAGCTCGAAGAAGTCGCTGGAGCGGCTCACCCCCTCGAGCTCGAGCACCGCGGCGAAGATGCCGGCGAGCGCTTCTTCCAATTCGCCGATCGGAGCCTCGAAGGCGGCTGCCGCGAGGTGATCGGGTGACGGGGCCGGAAGCGCGGCCCGGTCGACCTTCCCGTTGGCCGTGAGGGGAAGGCGCTCGAGCGGGACGAACGCGGCGGGCAGCATGTAGTCCGGGAGCCGCCTGCCCAGAAACTCCCGCAGCGCCGCTGCTCTAGGGGCGAAGCCCGTCGTGGCGACGACATAGGCGACCAGGCGGGGATCGCCGGCTCCGTTGGTCGCGGTCACGGCGGCGCTCTGCACCTCCGGGTGCTCGCCGAGGGCGGCTTCGATCTCGCCCAGCTCGACGCGGAAGCCGCGGATCTTCACCTGCTGGTCGGCCCGGCCCACGAATTCGAGCGTACCGTCGGCGTGTCGGCGCACGAGGTCGCCGGTGCGATACATGCGCGCCCCGGCGGCCGGCGCGAACGGGTCCGGCACGAAGCGGTCGGCGTCGAGCTCCGGGCGGTTGAGGTACCCGCGGACGACGCAGGGCCCTCCGATCACGAGCTCGCCGACCTCACCGGACGTGGTCTCACGGCCTTCCGCGTCGAGCACGTTGGTCCGGACGTCGCTGAATCCCCGCCCGATCAGGCAGGGGCGGCCGATCTCGCCGCGGTCGAGCCGGTGATGGGTGACGATGCACGTCGTCTCGGTCGGGCCGTAGATGTTCACGAGCCGGGGACGTTCCTCCCCGTGGCGATCCCACCAGGGAGCGAGTGAAGCCGCGCGATAGGCTTCCCCGCCGATGAGCACGAAGCGCAGTGCGAGGTCGTCCGTCGGCGCTTCGGCGTCCGCGTCCATGAGCGCCCGGAATGCCGAGGGTGTCTGGTTGAGGATCGTCACGCCCTCGCGGGCGAGCAGCGCCCGGAACACCGTCGGCGAACGACTCTCGTCATAGGTCACGACCACGACCCGTCCGCCGAAAGCGAGCGCGCCCCACATCTCCCAGACGGAAAAGTCGAAGGCGATCGAATGGAAGAGGGTCCATACATCCCGCGGTCCCTGACCGAGCCAGGACCGGGTGACCTCGAGCAGCCGGGTGACGTTGCGGTGCTCGACCAGCGTGCCCTTCGGCCAGCCGGTGGAGCCCGAGGTATAAATGATGTACGCCAGGTTCGCGGGCGTCATCGGCACGGCCTCGGCGGCCATGGCGCCCGTCTCCGGGAGGCCGTCGAGATACACCACCTCCCGGTTTCCGGAAAGAGCCGGTCCACCGCAGGAACGGTCCGCGACGATCACGTGCGCGCCGCTGTCCTGCAGGATGAACTGCTGCCGCTCGCGCGGGTAGGTGGGGTCGATGGGCACGTAGGCGCCCCCCGCTTTCAGGATGCCGAGCACGCCGACGACGACCTCGGGCGTGCGCTCGACGCAGAGCGCCACCGGCGTCTCGGGCCCGATCCCGCGCCGGCGGAGGCTCGCGGCGAGCGCGTTGCTCCGGCGATCCAGCTCCGCATACGTGAGCGAGGAACCGGCTCCTGAGACGGCAACCGCGTCCGGGGAGCGGGCGGCCTGCTCGACGAACAGCTCGTGGAGGCAGCGCGAGAGGTCGACGGGTCGCTCGGCGGTGGTCATCGGGCGGCCTCGTCGAGGCTCGTCAGGGCCGTCTGCAGTACGCCCGGCAGATCCCGGTGCACGACCTGGACGTGATTGCTCGGCACCGTGGAGACTTCCACGGTGGCGGCGGCGTTCTCCCATCCGAGCACCGAGACGTCGTCGCGCTGGTCGGCCGTCACGACCAGCCGCACCGTGCCGTCGTACGATCCGGGCACGTAATTGTACAGCGCCCGCACGTGATGTCCGCGGAGCCGATGGTAGGGCGTGACGCGGGCCGGCGGCGAGGACTTCCCGTTCCGCCGGCGTCGCAAGGGAGCGGCGCCGGTGAGCCGGACCAGCCGGCGGCCGATCACCCCGAATGGGAAAGCCAGGAGCGATGCCAGTCGCCGGACCGGAGGGATGTGGCGCATCATGCTCAGATACCGCATGAGGTACGCGCTCCGATCGAGCCGCGCGATGGGGTCACGCTCGGTCAGGGCGGTGACCAGGCGGACCAGCGGTGCCGCCCAGCGCAGCCGCGCGTTGACCGCGCTGGCGTCGACGATGAGCAGCAGCTCGATCTGCTCACCGGCCACGCGAAGCTGACGGGCCATCTCGTAGGCGATCACGCCTCCAATACAGTAGCCACCCAGCCGATAGGGTCCGTGCGCCTGCGCTCCGCGCACCGCCTCCAGATGACGGGCCGCCATCGCTTCGATGGTGAGCGCCTCGGGAGCGGTCTCGGGCGTAAAGGGCGGGATGGCGAAGAACGGCTGGGCGGGTCCGGCCGCCTCGGCCAGGCTGCGGCAATAGAATCCGCCACCCGTCAGGTCACCGTGCACCATGAAGAACGGCGTCACGCCCTGCTCGCCCCGCTGCACCTCGACCATCGGGGGCTGACGCCTGGGTGTGGCGTGGCCCAGCAGATACCTGGCCAGCTGCTCGATGGTGGCCCCCTGAAAGAGCGTGGCCAACGGCAGCGTCAGTCCGGTGGCCCGCTCCAGCTCATCCACCATCCGTGCCGCGAGGAGCGAATGGCCTCCCAGCGCGAAGAAGTCGTCCCGGGTTCCGATCGTGCGTCCCGGCAGCAGCTTCTCCCACAGCTTCACCATGGCCGCTTCCAGCGTGGTGTGCGGGCTCCCGTGCGACGGTGCCGGGCCCTCGGCGCTCCCCGGGTCCGGGAGCGCGGCCCGATCCACCTTCCCGCTGGACGTCATCGGAAGCGCCGCCAAGCCGACCACGGTCGCCGGCACCATGTAATCGGGAAGCCGCTCCGCACAGTGCGCCTTGAGGGTGGCGGGATCGGGTGCGCCGGTGCCGGCCCGACCCACGACGTAGGCCACCAGCCGCCTCTCTCCGATGGCGTCGGCTCGTACGACGACCACGGCCTCCCGGACCCCGGAGTGGGCGAGCAGGGTCGCTTCGATCTCGCTCGGCTCGATCCGGAAGCCCCGGACCTTCACCTGCTGATCGAGCCGGCCCAGGAACTCGAGCGTGCCGTCGGGGCGCCAGCGCACCTGATCGCCGGTGCGGTAGAGCCGCGCGTTGCCGCCCGCAAAGGGATCGGGCACGAAGCGCTCGGCGGTGAGCGTGGGCCGGTGGAGGTAGCCCAGGGCGACGCCGTCGCCGCCGACGTAGAGCTCGCCCGCCACGCCGATCGGCACCGGCTGTCCGGCTCCGTCCAAGACATACACCGTCGTGTTGGCGACGGGGCGGCCGATCGGAACGACGCGAGCGGCGAGATCGGACGGCGACACCGGATGCCAGGTCGAGAAGGTGGTGTTCTCGGTGGGGCCGTAGACGTGCACGACCCGGGTCTCTGGCAGCCCTTGCACGGCGCGCCGGATATGCCAGAGGGAGTGGGCCTCGCCGCCGGTGTGGATGCGCCGGAGAGGCCGCAGACCCTCGAGCCGGGATTCCACCATCTGGTTGAAGAGTGCCGTGGTCAGGAAGATGGTGGTCACGCGATGGCGGGCGATGAGTCCCGCAAGCCCGGCCAGCTCCAGCGGTCCCGGCGGCGTGAGCACGAGCCGGGCGCCATGCAGGAGCGCGCCCCAGAGCTCAAAGGTGACGGCGTCGAACGCCGTCGGCGCCATGAGCAGCAGGGTTTCCCCGGGGCCGAGCTCGGCGAAGTCCGTGCCCATCACCAGGCGGAGAATCGCCCGGTGCGGTACCACCACGCCCTTGGGCTGCCCGGTCGAGCCCGAGGTGTACATCACGTAGGCGGCGCTCGTCGGCGTCGCCGCCCCTTCGGGCGGCGAGGCGGGCTCCCGCTCCAGCACGTCATCGAGACTGTCGAGGAGGAGCCGCGTGATCCCGCCGGCGGCAGGGAGATCCGAGGCGGTGGCCGCGTCGGTCAGGAGCACCCCGGCGCCGGAGTCCTCGAGCAGTCGCCGCAGCCGCTCGGGTGGGTGGTGGGGCTCGAGCGGAACATACGCGGCGCCGGTCTTGAGACACGCCAGCAGCGCCACCACGAGATTCGGCGAGCGGGGCAGCGCCACGGCCAGCCGCGTCTCGACCGTCGCGCCGTGCCGGCGGAGATGATGGGCCAGCCGGTTGGCGCGCGTCTCGAGCTCCGCGTAGCTCAGGCTTCCGCCGTCCCAGACCAGGGCGGGACGCTCACCGGCCCTGGCCGCTGTCTCCGAGAAGAGCGTACCCACCGTGGCTTCGCGGGGAAACGGCCTGACGTTCCGGCACCACTCCCCGAGCACGAGTCGGCGCTCCGCTTCCGGAAGCACCTGCAGGGATGCGATGGAGGCGTCCGGATCCGCGGTGATCGCGCCGAGAAGAACCCGGAAGCGTTCGGCGATGCGCTCGACGGTCGAGCGGTCGAAGACGTCGTCGGAGTACTCGAAGTCGAGCGTGAGCCCGCCGGCACGCTCGGTCACGGTCAGGAGCAGCTCGAACCGGGCAAACCGCGGCGGCGGCGCCTCGACCAGCTCGACGGTGAGCTCCGGGAGCGTCGGTGGCGGGGCCGCCGGCGGCATGAGGACGAAAGCCGCCTGGAACAGATCGCGGCTCCCCCAGTCGCGCCCCGTCTCGAGCGTCTCGACCAGCTTCTCGTAGGGCGCTTCGGCGTTGTCGAAGGCATGAAGCGTTGCCGAGCGCACGCGCTTCACGACCTCCCGAAACGAGGGTGCGCCGGAGAGATCGCCCCGCAGGACGAGGAGGTTCAGGAAGCAGCCGATGACCCGCTCGATTTCGGTTTGGCTTCGCCCCGAGATCGGGGTGCCGACCCAGACATCCTCCTGGCCGCTGTGACGGGCCAGCAGGACCTGGTAGGCGGCCAGCAGCGTCATGAAGAGGGTCGCGCCGCTCTCTCTGCTCAGCTGATGGAGCCGGCGGGCGATCTCCGCGTCCGCCGCGGTGCGGACGATCCCGCCGCGGAACGTGCTCACCGGCGGTGACGGCCGCTCGGTGGGGAGGGCGTACAGGGCCCGCGGCTCGCGGAGCCGTGCGGTCCAGTACTCGAACTGGCTCGCCAGCCCACCCTCGCGGAGCCGCTCCTCCTGCCAGGCCGCGTAATCGGCGTACTGGAGCGGCAGCGGCTCGAGCGGGGAGGTCCGCCCCTGATGGGCGGCGCTGTAGGCGGCGCCCAGATCGGTGAGCAGGAGGTCGAGCGACCAGGCGTCGATGGCGATGTGGTCGATGACGAGGGCGAGGAGGCATTCCCCGGGGGCGAGCGCGAAGAGCGTCGCGCGGAACACGGGTCCGGACCGGAGATCGAAGGGGCGGTGAATCTCGTCGCGGAGGACCTCCGCGAGCTCCGGTTCCTCCGGAGGCGCCGAGCGGCGGGCGAGCCGAACGGGCATCGGCGCCTGAACGATCTGCACCAGCTCTCCCGCGTCGAGGGCGAAGACCGTCCGCAACGCCTCGTGCCGCGCGATCACCGCGGTAAGGGCCGCCTCCAGCGCCGGGACGTCGACTCGGCCGCGCAGCCGGAGCAG
>JBOHSH010000029.1:0-14804 GCA_050733195.1 Gemmatimonadales bacterium | reverse complement strand
CGCACGCTGTAGGGCGCCACGAGCAGCTGGCCGTGACGGTTCTGGAGATAGTCGACGTAGACCTTCCCTTCCCGGTCGCGGATCTGCCGCACGATGGTCGAGATCTCCGGCAGCTCGTTGACCACGTAGCGCGCGATCAGCTCGCCGAAGGTGCGGGACTGGTCGAAGGTGCATTGCCGCGCCAGCGGGATCAGCACGTGCAGCCCGGTGGCGCCGCTCGTCTTGACGTAATGCGGCAGCTCGAGATCCTCGCAGAGGCGGTGGAGCGTGAGCGCCACCGTCACCACGTCCGCGAAGGGCGCGCTCTTCGGGTCGAGATCGAGGATGCACCAGTCCGGCCGTTCCAGGCTGTCGACCCGGCTCGCCCAGATGTGCAGGGGGATCGAGCCCATGTTGGCGACGTAGAGCAGCGTTTCGAGGTCGTCGCAGACGAAGTAGTTGATCGCGCGCTGGGTGTCCTCGCTCCAGATCGGCACGGTGCGGAGCCAGTCGGGCGTGAAGTCCGGGGCATCCTTCTGATAGAACGACTTCCCCTCGATACCGTCGGGGTAGCGCGTGAGCACGAGCGGGCGATTCTGGAGGTAGGGGAGCAGCCAGGGAGAGATGGTCCGGTAGTACTCGATGAGATCGCCCTTCGTGTACTTCTCCGTCGGCCAGAACACCTTCTTCAGGTTGCTGAACGCCACCTCGACCGGCGCGCGGGACACCCGCGGCGCCGGCGGGTCGTCCGCCGACTCCGGCGCTCCTCCCTCGACCGAGCTCTGGCGCAGGCACTCCGCGGGCGGCTTGTCGTCGCGAAACCGCACGAACACGGGCTGTCGCAGCAGACCTTCGTTCGTCCACTCCTTGAACCGCACCTCGCAGACCACCGCGGGTTCCACCCAGGTGGTGTCGCCGGCGCCGGGGATCGGCCGCTGGGCGGGAACCGCGGCCGACGACGGCCACGGGCGGGGCCCGTTGCAGGGCGGTGTCTTCCGCTCCGCCGTGACGAGCGCATCGTGCACCTGGGCGAGCTGCTTCTCGCTGAAGCCGGTGCCCGCGCGGCCGGCATAGACGAGCTCGCCGTCCACCCAGTCGGCGAGCTGCAGCGCGCCGAAGCCCCCGCGCGATCCGCGGGGGGAGGTGAATCCCACGACCACGAACTCGCCCGTCTGGTCCACGCGGATCTTGAGCCAGCTCGCGGTCCGTCCGCTCTTGTACGGCGCGTCCGCTTTCTTGCCGACGATGCCCTCGAGGCCGAGCGCTTTCACGTGCTCGAGCAGGGCGACGCCGTCGCGCTCGAAGTGGTCGACGTACCGCACCGGCCCGAGGGGCGGGAGCAGCATCCGGAGGAGACGCTTGCGCTCGATGAGGGGCAGCCCCCGGAGATCGCGGTCCTCGAAGCCCAGCAGATCGAAGGCGTAGAAGACGGCCGGCGACTCCGCGGCGGCGCGGCGGATGTCGTTCGCCCGGGAGAGCTGGGCCCGCTTCTGCAGGGCCTGAAAGCTCGGCTTCCCCTGCGGATCGGGAATCACCAGCTCGCCGTCGATGAGCGCGCGCGGCACCGGGAGGGCACGCACCGCCCGGGCGACGTCGGGGAAGCTCGGGGTGAGGTCGTTGCCGTTCCGGCTCTTGAGCGCCGACGCGCCGGCGTCGAGCGTGGCCAGCGCGCGGTAGCCGTCCAGCTTCGCCTCGAAGACCCATCCGTCCTTCGTGAACGCCTCGTCCCTCGGCTCCGCCAGCATGAAATCGATCGTTGCCGGATCGAGCCGGCTCCCGGGCGCGCCGAGCCGGTCGAGCTCCTCGCGGATCCGGCCGGCCGGCGTGTGGCCCGCGCCGAGCTCCTCGACCGTCAGTCCGGAGAGCACCGACTCCTCGGGGAACGGCTCGGGGTCCGCCTTCGCCCAGGCGTCACGCTCCTTGATGAGGAGCCAGTCCTTCTCCGATTTCTTTATTTTGACCAGGGTCCAGCGGCCCCGAAGCTTGTACCCCTTGAGCTCGAAGAGCAGCTTGCCGGACCTGAGGCCCGCGAGCGGGTCCTCGAGCGGCACCCACTCGCCCCGGTCCCAGACGATCACCGCGCCGGCGCCGTAGTTCCCCTCGGGAATGATCCCCTCGAACTCGCCGTACTCGAGCGGATGGTCCTCGACGTGGACCGCGAGCCGTTTCTCCCGGGTGTCGAAGGAGGGCCCCCTGGGCACGGCCCACGACCGGAGCACGCCCTCCATCTCCAGGCGGAGATCGAAATGCAGGCGGCGCGCGGCGTGCTTGTGGACCACGAAGAGCTTGCCCGGCGCCGACTCCGGCCCGCCGAAGGGCTCCGGGGTCCGGTCGGGCGAACGCTTGGCGCGGTAAGTACTTAGGAGATCGGACTTCGCGTCTTTACTTGCGTCCATGTCCGATTCCTCTTAGCCTTGCTTTCCCTCTGGAGAAAACACGCGATATGCCGGCACGAACCATCAGCAGCGCCACGATCTCCTTCGGCCTGGTCTCGGTCCCGGTCGAGCTCTACTCCTCCGGGGAGTCTTCCGCGGCCATCTCGTTCAATATGCTCCACAAGGATTGCGGCAAGAAGCTGAAGCAGCAGTACATCTGCCCCAAGCACGAGGTCGTGGTCGAGCGCGAGCAGGTCGTCAAGGGACGCGAGTTCGCCAAGGATCAGTACGTCGTCTTCAGCCCCGAGGAGCTCAAGGCGCTCGACCAGAAGGCCACGAACACGATCGAGATCAAGGAATTCATCCCGCTCGCGGCCGTGGACCGGATCTATCTCGAGAAGGCGTACTACCTCGGGCCCGGCAAGGGCGGCGACCGGCCCTACCGGCTGCTCGCGAAGGCGCTCGAGCAGACCGGACGCGCGGCCCTCGGGCAGTACGCCGCGCGCGGCAAGCAGAACCTGGTGCTGATCCGGCCGTGGGACGGCGTGCTGGTGATGGAGCAGCTCTACTACAGCGACGAGCTGCGCTCCCCGAAGGAAGTCCCGCTGGGCGAGGGCGAGGTGAAGCCCGCCGAGCTCAATCTCGCGGTGCAGATCATCGAGCAGTCCGCCACCGACGCGTTCAAGCCGAAGGAGTACCACGACGAGGTCCGGGAGCGGGTCCGCGAGGCGATCGATCGGAAGGTGAACGAGGGCCAGGAGATCACGGCTGAGACCGAGCAGAAGGAAGGGACCAAGATCCTCGACCTGATGGAAGCGCTCAAGGCCAGCATCGCCAAGGGCGCGGGGAAGCCGGAATCGGCGGCGGCGAAGAGCGAGCGCCCGAGGAAGAAGGCCGCGGGAGGGGGGGGCCGCTGATGCGGGTGCTCGCGGGAACGAGCGGTTTCTCCTTCCAGGAGTGGAAGGGGACGTTCTACCCGAAGGGACTCGCGCAGGACGAGGAGCTCGGCTATTACGCGGGAAGGTTTCCCGCGGTCGAGATCAACAACACCTTCTACCGGATGCCCCGGGAGAGCGTGCTGGTCGACTGGGCCGCGAAGGTCCCGCCCTCCTTCCGCTTCGCCATCAAGGCGCCGCAGCGGATCACCCACTACGGCCGCCTCAAGGACGTCCAGGACTCGGTCGAGTACCTGACCCGCGTGGTCAGCGTGCTGGAGGACCGCCGGGGCCCGACGCTCTTCCAGCTCCCGCCCAATCTCAAGAAGGATCTGCCCCGGCTCACCGATTTCCTGGAGATCCTCCCCCGCCGCTGGAAGGCGGCGTTCGAGTTCCGCCACGAGAGCTGGCTCGACGACGGGGTCTACGAGGCGCTCCGGGCGAAGGACGCCGCGCTCTGCATCGCGGACCACGACGACTTTCAGATTCCCCTGGTAGCCACGGCGACCTGGGGATACGCCCGGCTCCACCGGCTGAGCTACGACGACGCGGCGCTGGCATCCTGGGCGGAACGGCTGGAGGGGCTCGGGACCGAGGAGATGTACGTCTTCTTCAAGCACGACGAGGGCGCGGGCTCCGGCCCGACCGCCGCCGAGGCCTTCACCAGGGTTCTGACCTCATGATCCGTGTAACGCTGCTCCTCCTGGCCCTCTCCGCTCCCGCCTCGCCCCAGACCTCCGATTCCGCCGCCATCGCCCTGGTGGTCGAGCGGTTTCACGCGGCGCTCGCCTCGGGAGACTCCTCCGCGGCGCTCGCTCTGATGTCCCCCGACGTGGTCGTGCTCGAGAGTGGGGGCGCCGAGACCCTCCACCAATATCGGAACGGCCACCTCGCCGGCGACATCACGTTCGCGAAGGCCGTGCCCCGCCGCCGGACCTCGATCGCGGTGACGGTCTCGGGCGATGTCGCCTGGGCGTCGTCGACGGGGACTGTGGAGGGAGAGTTCCGGGGGCGCAGCGTCAACTCGAGCAGCGCCGAGCTCATGGTGCTGAGCCGCTCCGGTGGCACGTGGGTGATCCGGGCGATCCACTGGTCGTCCCGCGCCCGAAGACCCTCCTGAGTCTGGCCGCTCCACCAGGTAGCGCCCCGGCTCGTGGAAGGTCCCCGCGGGAGACGTCCAGTCCATCGGCGCGAACGAGAAGGGGCCGAGCGCGTGGCTCGACCAAAGGATTCGTGCGATGACCACCGACAGAGATTTGAAGCGCGTCGTTCGCGGACGCATGCAGAAGACCGGCGGAAGGCCTTCTGGGGCGAGCGCCACGCGCTCGCGGCCCTGCTCACGAGGTAGGCTTTGGTCGAACGGGCCGGGCTCGGCGTCGAGGAACTACAACCACAGATTACACAGATTACACAGAGGGTGCTCTCTCAGCGGAGCGCCAGTAATCTCTGAAATCTGTGGTTGTTGTTGGTATCCGCCGGTGGGAAGGGGAACCGGCTCAGGCGTTGCGGAGCGAGTAGGGCACGGGAAGCAGGTGGACTAACACCCTCACCAGGCGGCTACATTCGCTCCCAGATCACAACAAAAGGTCCACCCTTTCGCTGAGTTGGGATCCTCCCCCCGCTATTCGTACCTTCCCTTAATGCCCTCAGGGCGCTCGGCGAACGATCTCGTTGTTCGTTGAACCTCGTGCACCATACGCTCAACATGTCGACGAGGGTACGAGTCGCGTCGCGGCAAACTGTATAGCCGAATTCAACCAGCTCCACCTCGGCAGCCTGCCATGAGCACAGGACGTGCACCGGCATGTTTTCCAGGATGACTGTACCGTTGAGGATGATCGTGAGACCATTCGGTGGAGCCTTGAGCCTGGCAACGATCCCCGGCACATCGCAGAGACCAAGGGAGCCGTACCGTTCCAGTTGCCTGGTGTTGAGCCGATCGTCTGCGAGGTTGGCCACGAGGCGCCGGCCAAGGTCATGGACTGCCACCTCGTCCGCTCGCCGCGCGATCGCACGGGAGGGCCGAAGCCGGATGGCGAGCTCCATACCCTCACGCTTCTTGAGCTCGACAAACAGGCGTTTCTCCGCATAGCCGGGAAGGACGATACGGACCACGTACTGTCCTTCGCTAGTCCGCGGAAAAGCGAAACGGCCGTCCGAGTCGGTAATCGCCTCTCCCCCGCCCCTCCCTGCAAGCTGGACCTTGACCCCTGCAAGAGGCGTGAAGCCGGTATCTCCCACGGTGCCGTAGATCCCTACCCTGCGTGCATCGACGTTCAGCGTGGGGAGCACCTGCGGTGCGGCATGAAGGACGTAGTTGTACTCCCCGATCCCGGTACGAACGGAAACGGGTGAGCGCAAAGCAGCATAGCCCACCAGCCGGATCGTGATGAGATGAGTCCCCACCGGGAGGCTGTCGAACCGAAAGCCACCTTGCGGAGTCGTCAGAAGGCGCTTGTTGCCGAGAATGACCTCCGCTGCGGCAAGAGCGACACCGGCGGTGTCTCGCACCGTCCCCGTGATGGATCCGAGGTCCTGTCCAGCCAGGACGTGAGCGTATCCCACAAGCACGGCGATAACTGCAGGAATAGGCTTTGTCATGACACCTGTGAAATCTGTGGTTGCTGTTTCATCCGGGGCCGGCTTCGTTCGGCCTGAAGCCCATCTCCTCGAGGAAACGGTACCCGCCGGTGGGGAGGTCCTTCCGGCGCTCGACCCGCGTCAGGACCAGGCGGTCCTTCGCCCGCGTCATCCCTACATATAGGAGACGCCGGGCCTCCTCCAACTCCTCGAGCGGAGGGTCCTGGCCGTCGCGGGTCATGCCGGGAAGCTGGGCGTCTTCGGCGCCCACGATGTAGACGCGGGAGAACTCGAGCCCCTTGGTGGAGTGCAGGGTCAGGAGATTCACCCGGTGCGGCAGCTCGGCATCCTGCTCGGCGGCATCGGAGCTGGAGAGGGCGACCCGGTCGAGGAAGCTCCGGAGCTGCTCCTCCATCGTCTCGCCTCCATCCGCGGCGAGCAGCCGGCGGAGCCTCGCCATCGCGGCCGGATAGCGATCGTCCGCCCGCTTCTCACGCCGACAGCTCTCCATCTTCGCCCTGCCGCCCAGGAGCTGGATCACCTGCTCGAGCGTTCGGGCACCGCCGGCATCGGGAGACGAGCGTGCGAGCCGGTAGTGCTCGAGGCAGTCGCTGTAGCGTCCCAGCGCGAACGCCCTCGCGACCGGGAGGATCTGCTTCGCCTCCTCGATCAGGGCGCTCTGGTCCGAGAGCGCGAGCGCGAGCCCCAGGTAGTCGAGCAGGTTGGCCAGCGCGGTCTTCCGGGCGCGGGCGAGCTTCTCGCCCTGGAGCCTCACGAACACCTGCGCGAGCGCCCGGGCGTCGTCATGGGCCCGGTGCGCCCGCGGCAGCTCGACCTTAAAGTGGTGCGCGAGGTCGCCGAGCTTCCGGCTCCCCGGGTGGAGGTCGCGCGCGAGCGGAAGCGAGTCGTAGGTGAGGAACTCGCCGCCTCCAGGGAGCTCGGCGCCGAGGCGGCGCAGAATCGGAAAGTCGAAGCCGTTTCCGTTGTGCGCCACCAGGATGTCCTCGCCGCAGAACGCGCGGAATGCCGGCCAGACGCGGTCGAGCGTCGGCTGATCCCTGACGTCCTCCTCGCCGATCCCGTGGGTCTGCCGGGCACCTTCCGAGATCGGGACGCGCGGACGGACCAACTGCCTGTAGCTGTCCACGATCTGCCCGTTGCGCACCCGCACCGCGGCCAGCTCGACGATGTCAGCCGTAACGGCGTCGCGGTCGGTGGTCTCCAAGTCCACGGCGACGAAGTCGCGGAACGAATCGTGGAGCGCGCGGCCGTGCACGAGCTGCAGGGCCTTGAAGAGCCCGAAGGCCAGGCCGTAGCGCCCTCCGTCTTGCGGACGCAGGACGACGTCGTCGTCGCGCGGGGTTTCCTTCCCGTCGAGGTAGCCGACCATGGTGACCCCGGCGCGGAGCAGCAGACCGGAGAGCGCGATCTCGAGCCCGGCGGCCCGCGGAAGCCACACGCGGCTCCGCCCATAGCGGGCGCCGCGGAGCAGCTCGGCCAGGGCGACGACCGCCGGCTCGTCGGCGGGATCGCTGAGCTCCTCGTGGCGATCCTCGAGCACGGTCCGGTAGGTGCCGACTCGCTGGGAGAGCAGCTCTTCCACCAGAGCGGCGAGGCTCTGATGCCGGCGGGCGAGCGCGGGAAGATTCTGGAGGGCCCAGTCGGCCCGTCGGATCTTCTTCGCTTCCTCGTCGTCCCGGGCCGCGCGCTTCGCGAACTCCCGCATGCGGGCGAGCGGCTCCACTTTCTGCCGTTCGGCCTCGGACACGAGGCGATTCCAGAGCGGCGCGGGCAGCACGGTCCGCAGAAACGCCTCCTGCCGCAGCACGTCTCCCGGGGAGCCGATCGTCCTGAGCGCCGCGACCAGATACCCCACGACCTTGTCGTCCCGGAGGGCACGTCCCGTGGCCAGACGACAGGGGACGCCCGCGCGCAGCAGCTCCGCCTCGAGCACTTCGCCGATCTCGTGTCGCCGATAGAGGAGGCCGTACTCTCCCCATGCCAGGCCCGAGGCACGCTGGTCCGCCATCAGGTCGCGCAGCAGCCAGCGGGCCTCGACCAGGTCGTCCGCGAACGACACGACGTTCACGGGATGCGGGGACTCCCGCTCGGACTTGAGCTGGGCCTTTTCCTCACGAAAGAGTCCCTCGTTGAAGCGGAGCAGCAGCCGCGCCACGTCGAAGATCTGCTTCGCGTTCCGGCGATTCTCGTCGAGCACCACGATTCGCCGGATGCCGAAGTCGTTGGCGAAGGCCCGCAACACCTTCGGATCGGCGCCGTTCCAGGAGTAGACCGACTGCTCGTCGTCTCCCACGACGAAGACGTTCCGGTGCCCCGACGCGAGACGCCGCACGACGGCATACTGCCGCGGATTCAGGTCCTGAAACTCGTCCACCAGCAGGTAGTCCCAGCGCGACGCCACGGCGTCGGCCACGTCGTGGTGCGCCTCCAGCAGCGCGGCCGCGCGGACGACGAGGTCGTCGAAGTCGACGAGATTCCGGCGGTCGAGATACTCGCCGTAGCGGTTGAAGATCGCGAGGTCGTCGGGGACGAGCTCCACGTCGCGGGCGCGGTGGAGGCCGAACCGGGTGAGGAGCCACTTGCGGCGCTTCTCGCGGAAGACGCCGAGCCGGCGGAGCACGTCGCGCTGGTACTCCTCGTCCGCGATGCCGAACCCGCGGCGCACGCCGACCCGCTCGCCGTGCTCACGGAGGATCTCCGCACAGAGCGCGTGCAAGGTTCCGCCCTTCACCTCCCGGCCGCGCGGACCCAGCGTCCGCTCGAGCCGCTCGGCGATCTCCTCCGCGGCCTTGTTGGTGAAGGTGACCGCGCAGATCCGCGCGGGGCTCAGCTTCCTCCGCTCGATCAGGAACCGGATCCGCTCGATGAGGCAGAAGGTCTTCCCCGCCCCGGGGCCGGCGAGCACCAGCACCGGACCGAAAGCGGCCTCGATCGCCTGGCGCTGGCAGTCCGACGCCTGGAAGTCGTCCGGGCCGCAGGTCAACGGGGGCGAGGCGGTAGGGGTGACGGTCACGACCGGGCGGCCAGCGAAGAGCCCCACGACGCGATCCGGTCGGCGAGGCCCGCCATCACCGCGCCGGCGGTTCCCGACTTCTTCGGCACCTTGAAGGAGTGGTCGCCGCCGTCGACGGGATGCACGGTGGCCAGCGGACCGAGGCGCTCCGTCACGTCCGCCAGCAGGTCCGGCTGCGCGAACTCGTCGCGGCTGCCCTGGAGGAACAGCATCGGGATCTCGATCTGGAAGAGCTGGTCCGCTCGCGAGACGGACGGTTTCCCCGGAGCATGCAGGGGGAAGCCGAGGAACGCGAGCCCGATCACCCCATCGAGGGGCTTTTCCGCCTGCGCGATGCTGGTCATCCGCCCGCCGAACGACTTTCCGCCGGCGAGGAGCGGAAGGGCCGGCCATTCGGCCCGGGCGCGCGCCACGGCCTCCCGCACCCTCGCCGCACACACGGCGGGCGAATCGGTCCGGCTCTTCCCCTGCTCCATGTAGGGGAACTCGTAGCGCAGCGTCGCCACGCTCCGATCGGCCAGCAGCCCGGCGATCGTCTCGAGGAACGGATGGCGCATGCCGGCGCCGGCGCCGTGAGCGAGCACCAGGCCCAAGCGGGGAGCGGAAGGCGAAAGGACGAGCATGAGGTCGAACCGCCTGGAACTACCGCGCCTGCGAATCCGCCCGGGCGAGCAGCTGCCGGAACCGGGGATGGCCCCGCAACGATTCGATCGAGGGATCGGCGCGGAGCCAGCCGGGCCCCACATAGTAGGGCACCCGCAGCAGAGCCTCGTACTGCTCGATCGCCTTGACCGGCTCGCCCGCCACTTGATAGATCCGCGCGAGCTGGTGCCGGAAGCCCACCCCCTGGAAGCCGTCATCTGCCCGCAGGGCGACCGCGCGCTCCCCTTCGCGGATCGCCTCGGCCTTCCGTCCCGCAAGGGCGAGTGCCGTGCCGAGGGAGATGTGGTTGTTCGGCTCCCCGGGGTTTTCCTGGACAGCGCGCTGCAGGGATGGCAGCGCCGAGTCGGCGTATGCCCGCACCCGCGCCGAGTCGCCCACCGCGTACCAGCCTTGCGCCATTGTGACCCCCCAACCGCCCCGGTTCCCGCCGAAGTGGCTCGGCCGGAGGCGGAGCAGCCGCTGCCGCTGTTCGTCGTCGAGCAGCAGCACCCCGCTCAGGTCGAACCCGAGGAAGGAGATCACCAGGTCGCTGCCCTCCTTCGGAATCCGGCGGGTCACGGCCCGCGCGCCCGCCAGGTCTCCCCGGGACAGGTGCAGCCAGGCGTCGTACAGCGCGACGCCCGGGTCATTCGGCGCTATCGTCCGCGCCCGGGTGATGAGCTCGGCCGACTCGTCGTAGCGGCGGGTGTAAGTCAGGAGGCGGATCAGCCGGCGAGTGTACAGCAGAGATCTCGGATCGAGGGCGAGCCCCCGGCGCATGTGCGCCAGCGCGTCGTCCACCTTACCGAGACCCTGCTCGGCGAGCCCGAGCGCGCCGAGCAGCTCCGCGTGCGCCGGGGCGATGGCCAGGCCCTTCGTGTAGACCTCGATCGCCCTGGGGAAGTCCGCGCGGACCAGACTGTAATAGTTGCCCTGCGCCAGGTGGGCTTCGGGAAGCCTGGGATCGAGCCGGAGGGCGGTCTCCGCCGCCGAGCGGGCGGCCTCGGAATTCTCCAAGCTCGGGGTGCTGGCGATATACAGCGAGGCGCGCACCATGCCGAGCCTGCTCCAGGCGCGCGCGAATGCCGAGTCGAGGGTGACGGCGGCCTCGTACCGGCGCGCCGCTTCCAGCAGCGAGACCGACCCGCTCGATCCGAAATAGATCTGCTCGCCACGCAGGAACTCGTCGTATGCCGCGATGTTGCTGGTCGGCGCGTCGCCGGCGCCGGGCATGGCCGAGGACGCAAGCTCACCCCGGAGCGCCACGGCGACCTGGCCCGCGATGTCGGCCTGCACCTTGAACACGTCGTCCAGGGCCGCGTCGAAGGGACGCTCCCACCGGCCCACAGTCGCGCCGCTCCGCACCACTTCGACCAGCTCGGGCCGCACCTGCACCCGGCTCTGCGTCCCCGTCTTGACCCAGCGCACCGTGCCGGTGAGGAGATAGCTGACCCCGAGCTCCTTGGCGATCTCCTTGAGCGGCTTGGCGCTGCCGCGGTACTGCGAGGAGCTGGCCCGGGCGATGACCTGGAAGTCCGGAATGCTCGACAGCTTGCCGCGCACCTCGTCGGTCATGCCTTCGGCGAAGTACGCGTCCGCCGAATCGCCGATGTTCTCGAACGGCAGCACCGCGAGGAGCACCGGCCCGTCGCCGGCGTCCCTGTGGCTCCGGGTCCAGGCGAACAGCGCGCCCAGCCCCAGGAGGAAGCCCAGGCTCAGCATGGCGAAGAGCGGCACCGGCCGCCGCTTCCGCGGGACCGGAACGGTGAGTGTGCCCGATCCGGGCGTGGTGATCTGGCTTCCGGCGATCTCTAAGTCGCCGGCCAGCTCGGCCGCCGAAGGGTACCGGTCGGCGGGCGCGCGCGCGATCGCGCGCGAGACGATTCGCTCGACCAGGGGCGGCAGCCCCTGTCGCACGGCGCCCAGCGGGCGCGGCGCTTCGGTGAGCATCCGCGTCAGGATGGCCTGGGCGGTGGGGCCGTGGAACGGCGGCTCGCCGGCCAGCATCTCGTAGAGCACCGAGCCCAGGGAGTAGAGATCGGAGCGGTTGTCGACCGACTGCTCGCCGGTGGCCTGCTCCGGGCTCATGTACGCCGGCGTGCCGACGGCGAGCCCCGTCCCCGTGAGCGCGGGGGAGTCGTCGCCGCCGCGGCCCAGCGCGCGCGCCACGCCGAAGTCGGCGACGAGGGCGTGCCCTCCCGAGAGGAGGATGTTCTCGGGCTTGATGTCGCGATGGATCAGCCCCTGGCCGTGGGCGTAGGCGAGGGCGTCGGCGACTTCGCGGGCGATCCGGATCGCCTCGGACGGCGGGAGCTGCCGGTCGCGGGTGAGCCGCTCGCGCAGCGACTCCCCGTCGACGAACGGCATGCTGAACCAGAGCAGGGTCGGCCGGCCGGCCGTGCCGGGCACCTCGCCCGAATCGTGGACCGAGAGGATGTGCGGGTGCTGCAGCCGGGCGGCGAAGCGGATCTCGCGGGTGAAGCGTTCGGTCCCGATGCTGGCGCTCAAGTCGGGGTACAGGACCTTGAGGGCGACCAGCCGGTCGTGGCGGAGGTCGCGCGCCAGGAACACGGCGGCCATGCCGCCGTGGCCGAGCTCGCGCTCGACCGTGTAGCGGCCGGCCAGGCCTTCCTGGAGCATGCGCAGCACGTCGGCCATGACGGGGAGGTCCTCCGGGGAGAGAATCTAGCGGAGGCGAGTCCCGATCGGGTGAGGACGCGGGTCTCCCGTTGCCGCTCTAGAGCAGGTACGGAATGATCATCCTGGTGTGCTTCCGGTAGAGGGCGTAGCGCTCGCCGAAGGCTCGGCTGAGCAGCGCCTCTTCCCCCCGGGCACGCCACGCGAAGGTCGGGACGACTCCGAACAACACGATCAGGAAGGCCGGCCAGCTGCGGAAGGCGAGTGCCTGGCCCATGGCGAGCAGTCCCAGGCCGAGGTAGATGGGGTGCCGGACCAGGCGATAGGGGCCGGTCGTGACGAGGCCGGTCTCCCGGCCTGCCCCGGGCACGAGGCTCCACGCCGAGCCCAGCTCGGACCGGGCTTTGAGCACGAGGGCCGCGCCCGCGACCGCGACGATGGACCCCGCGCCGGCCAGCCACAACGCCGTGACGTCGCCGGCGGGCCCGGGACGAATCATGAGCGAGAGGACGAACAGCCCGAAGGCGGCGAGGTTCGCCACCACCGCCGCTCGACCGCGGCCGTACCGAGGTGCTCCGGTTCCGGATTCTCGGTGACGGCCGCCGGCGCCCAGCAGCATGGGGCCCACGAAGGCGAGCAGGGAGACGGTGCGAAGGACCATGACCAGCGCGGACGTGCTCACGGGGTTCGCCGGCGCAGGATCCAGAGCACGAGCGGCAGCAAGGGAATGGGCAGCACGTAGCTGATCACGAGGGCCAGTACCGGCTGCTCGGCCGAGCCGGCGCCGATGGCCGCGAACCCGAGCGCCGTGGGCACGCTGCCGACCGTCAGGGCCGCGGTGAACTTCGCCAGCGGCATCCCCGCGATTCCGGCGAGGAAGGTCATGACCTCGGGCACGCTGTAGGGAAGGCTCCGGGTCAGGACGATGGCCCAGGCCCCGCTCCGGTCGAACAGGCGCTCCAGCCGCTGCAGCGATCCAGGCCCGGTGAAGCGATGCGCCAGGCGCCGCGCGGAGGTGAACATCAGCCCGTAGCCGAGCAGACCGCCGGTGACCAGGCCGATGGTCCCCAGCAGTCCGCCGAGCAGAGGGCCGTAGATGATGCCGAGCGCGGCGATGACGGCGGTCTGGGGGACCGGCAGGACCATGTCGACCCAGATGAGGACGATCCCCAGGGCCCATGCCCAGCTTCCGTAGTGCCGGAGCGATAGGAGAATCTCGTTGGCCTCATGGGGTGACGGGATCGTCACACAGGAGACCAGCAGGATCGCCGGAGCGGCGACCTTGGCCAGGGTCGATCTCACAGCCAGCGCCGCACGGTCGCCTTGTAACTCCGATACGCATCGCCGAAACGCCGTTCCAGGTAATCCTCCTCGCGCGCGATCACGCCGTAGCGGATCGTGATCGCCAGGGGGAGCATTAGGATCAGGGTCCACGGGCTCCGCGCGGCGACGCCGATGCCGCCGTAGAGGAGCAGCATGCCGAGATAGATGGGATTGCGGGTCCAGCGATGGATGCCGGTCGTCACCAGCATCCGGGTGGGCTGGTTCGT
The DNA here is from genome assembly GCA_050733195.1 of Gemmatimonadales bacterium. Classification (GTDB taxonomy): domain Bacteria; phylum Gemmatimonadota; class Gemmatimonadetes; order Gemmatimonadales; family GWC2-71-9; genus JABFSM01. Next base: position 1,072 of record JBOHSH010000029.1, on the reverse strand, counting down.
GGGTACCGGCGTCGCTGCCCGGGAGAAGTTGCGAATGCCCGCGGCAGCCAGCGCCAGCCCGACGAAGATCATCGCGCCGGCGATCATCGAGCGGGCGGCGCCGCCTTCCGGCACGGCGAACGGCCGAGGCAGGAGGCGATCGAAAACGAGGCCGAGCAGCAGTCCGGCGAGCAGGAGCAGGGGTGGCCGGGCGACGACGCCCGCGGTTCCAGCCTCGGTGTTCCCGGGTCCAGCCCGATCCATACGCGGCTCCTCGGGGCGGCGACCTGAAAATGACAATCAGGGTGTCAAGTCTGCATATTGACAACGAAGGTGTCAAGTGGCGATGTTGCGGCGGGAAAGGGGGAAGGCGATGGGCCGACATGACTCGGGAGCGGAGCGGCCGATCAACGACGGCAAGGTCGAGGCGATCGCCGAGCTGATGCTCGAGGTCGCCCAGTGCTTCTTCAGGCTAAGGGCGGTCGGCCAGAAGTCGGGGCTCATCACGAGCTGGGGCGGTGGGGCGTTCGGCTTCATGCGGAGTCTCGCGGTGCACGGACCGCTGACCGTGCCGCGGGTCGCCCGGATGCGGCCCACGAGCCGCCAGCGCATGCAACGGCTGGCCGACGAGCTGGCGGATGCCGGGCTCGTGGAATTCGTCGACAACCCGAAGCACGCGCGCTCGAAGCTGGTGCGGCTCACCCGCAAAGGCGAGGCACGCTACCGCGTGCTCATGGCCAGGTTCCTGGCGATCGCGTCGGCACTGGGAGCCTATCGCACCGAAGGGGACATCCGGAAGAGCCTCCAGGTTGTGAGGGAGCTGAGCGGCGATCTCAAGGTGCGGTTGGAGCAGCCGGTTTAGGTGCCGAGGAACGCTCGCGATCCGGTGCGCGCCTCGGCGCGCCCCGAACGTGCCTCTTCCTTGAATCAGGACCTGCAGCTTCCCCAGATTACCGCATCCATCCGGGTCATCCGCTCTAATTGGTTGTTCTTGTCGAGGTCCCATGCCGCTGCTCCTGATGGTCCTCATGGTATCGAGCCCGCCTCCCGGGGGGATCTGGGGCGAGCAGGGGCATCGCATCGCCTGCGAGAT
>JBOHSH010000028.1:0-9482 GCA_050733195.1 Gemmatimonadales bacterium | reverse complement strand
TCGTCGAAGCAGTCGCGCTGTTCGGGGCACGCTTTCCCGTCATGATCTCTCCGATCTGTATTGGTTCACCGGGACCTCAGGTCTCACGATACCTCGGGGAGACGCTGGGAGCCACCGACGACGCTTTTCCTTGCCTTTCGATGGGAGGCCAGCCGCTTGCCGGGCTTCGGATTCTCCTTCCGCGAATACAGGCGATACCGCCCGTCTTTCAGCCTTCGGATCATGGTCGGATCAGGGCGGTTCTCCCGCGCCCGCGGCGCCGGCACCGATGAGCAGGGAGCCCGACCACGAGCGAATCCGAAGCACATCGCCGATCCGGACGCCGCCCATGGTCTCGAGGAGGAGCCGGGTCCGCCGAGTGCCGGACACCGGCTCGACCTGGAGCAGCTCGGCCCGTACGGCGCGCCCCGTGGGGATCGAATCCGCCGTCCGCGCCGCGACCGGCAGCAGCTCGAAGCGCGCCGTATCCGGACCAACGAGGATCAGCGCGACGCCAGTCGTCGTATCGAACCGCACCTGCACCGGCTCTCCTCCCGCGGTCTTCGACTCATTGTCACCCGAATTGACCGGCAGCATCCACTCGAAGCCGCTCACCGGCCTCGGCGCCGACCGGTCGGCCCGCAGGTGGAACGAGCCGTCCGGCGAAGGCGCCGCGTATTCCGGGACATACCGCGCGCCGGCCAGGGCCATGATTTGCGTGCCCACCGAGTCCCGGGGAGTTCCGCTTTGTTGCAGGGAATCCCACGCCACCGGCGGCAGGTCCCTTCCGATCGCGGACGCGATGGCCGACTCCGCGCGATGGTCCATCAGGAACCTGAGCGCGGCGCTCGCCTGAGTGGCATCCGCCTGGCTCGTGGCGGCGGTGCGGAGCTTCTCCCGCATCCGGTTTCGCTGGCTCGCCACCGAGATCCCGGTCAGGCTCAGGGGTCCGTAGAGCGTGAGCAGCAGCACCACGGCGAGCGTCAGCGGGATCCTCCGGATGCCGGTGTCGGGCTTGAGGGAGAAGGTGACCGCGATCCCCAGAAGCCACGCGCCGAGCAGGAGGCCCAGCACCCGCGGCTCGGTCAGTCCGTAGGGAGCGATCCGCTTCCATAGCGCCACCAGCAGCATGATTGCCGCCGGCACCAGGCCGATGAAGAGCCAGCGCGCATAGGTGCGGATCCAGGTCTCCGCGGGGTCGCCGCGGAGCGGGTGGACCAGGAGGAATCCCAGCAGTCCCGTCACCGCCACGCTCGTCACCAGCCAGACGATCCAGCCGCTCGGCCACTCGGCGCCGGCCACCAGCTTGACGAGATAGGCGAGGAGGAGCAGGAGATAGATGAAGACCAGGGGCGTGAGGATGTACTGCGCGAGGACCTTGAGCGGCCTGGGGTATTCGGTGTCGCCGGCCAGCGCGTCGAGATCCTCGGGTACGACGGAGAGGAAGATCCAGGTGTTCACCACGAACGCGGCAACCAGCCAGAGGCGAGCGTACGTCTCCTCCTCGATGTCCACGCCGAAGAGCTGATCGAGCGCGGCCAGCGCGATCGCCACGCCGACGAAGAGCACCCCCGAGAAGACGACGGATCGGAGAAAGCCGAGAAAGAGCCGCCGGTTGTACTGCCAGAAGGCGGGCGACTCGGGTGCGCCGACCAGCGGCAGGAAGGCCACCGCCAGATGGACGGCGGCGCTCAGCTGGAGGTAGCGGATCGCCTCGTGCTTCTGGTCGGGGCCGGGCCAGGCTCCGTAGAAGGCGGCGAGCGCGAGCAGCCCGAGCGCCGGGGCGAGGAGCCGCACGGCCGGCGACCACCGCCGGCGCTCCGCCAGGAGCGCGAGCGCCACCGTCGCCGGAATGCCGAGCGCCGCGACGAACGCGAGGCGAATCCAGCGCTCGTTGGCGACTCCATCGACGGCGACGACCGCGGCGGCCGCCGCGACGGCTCCGGCCAGGAGGGTCCAGGGAAACCGCCGCGCGGCGGCCAGGGCGCGCTCGAGGAGCAGCGTCAGCGAGGGGAATGGCATGGTCATATAGTAGCCTGAACCCCGCGTTCAGGAACGCCTCCCGCAACGCTTTCCCCGGGCGGCGCGTCTGATTATACATAGACGTGAAAGGGGTAAGACCCATGCCTGATGCGGGCGGCTCCGGCACACCTCTCCTCGCCGGCACCCTCGACCTTCTGATCCTCAAAACCCTCTCCGCGGGGTCCTTCCACGGGTACGGAATCGCCCAGCACATCCGGCGGCTGTCCCGGGAGGCCCTGACCGTGGAGGAGGGCTCCCTCTATCCCGCACTCCAGCGGATGCAGGTCAAGGGCTGGATCGCCTCGGCGGCCGGCACCTCGCCCACGGGGCGGGAGGCGCGCTACTACCGGCTCACGGCCGCGGGACGCCGCCAGCTCGAGCGCGAGGAATCCGCCTTCCGGCGCTCGGTGGCCGCCACCGTGCGGGTGCTCCGGGGGGCCGAGACATGACCCTCCGGGAGATCATGGGCCGGCTCCGGGCATGGATCGGGCGGAGGCGGCTCGAGGACCAGTTGTCGAGCGAGCTGCAGGCGCACCTGGACGCGCTGGTTCGCGATCTGGAGGCGGAGGGCCTTCCGCCCGCCGAGGCGCTCGCCACGGCGCGGCGCCGGCTCGGCAACCTCACGGCGCTCAAGGAAGCCAGCCGCGACGCCTGGGGATTCCCCGCGCTCGACACCGTGCTGCGCGACCTCCGGTATGCCGTGCGCGGCCTGGCCCGCTCGCCCGGATTCACCGTCACCGTCGTGCTCACGCTGGGGCTCGGGATCGGCGCCAACGCCGCGATGTTCGCCGTCATCGACCGGCTCATGTTCCGGCCCTTCCCGCATCTGCGCGAGCCTTCGCGGGTTCACGGCGTGTACTTCCGGACCGCCGGACCGAGCGGGGTACGCACCTACTCGACGATCCCGTACACGCGATACCTGGACCTCTCCCGGAACGCGAAGTCCTTCTCGCAGCTCGCGGCGGTGTCGGAGTGGCGCCTCGCGGTGGGAACCGGGCAGCACACGCGGGTGCGCAAAGTGGCCGGCGTGAGCGCGTCGTTCTTCGGGTTCTTCGAGGCCCCGCCCGCGCAGGGCCGCTACTTCGGCCCGTCCGAAGACCGGATTCCGCTGGGGAGCCTGGTGGCGGTGCTGAGCCACGACTTCTGGCGCACCGGCTACGGTGGACGCGACGTGAGGGGGGAGCAGCTCCAGATCGGCTCGCTCCGCTACACCCTGATCGGGGTGGCGCCCGAGGGCTTCATCGGCGTCGTGCAGGGCAGCGCCCCCGACCTCTTCATTCCCATCACGACCGTTCCCGCGAATCTGGATCCCTCCAATCAGGAGACCTACTACAGCCTGTACCGCTGGGACTGGATGGACATGATGGTGCGGCGCAAGCCGGGCGTGTCCCGGGAGGAAGCCGGCGCCGACCTCACGAGAGCATGGCTCCAGAGCCGCCGGGCGCAGCGCGCGGTGGCGCCCCAGCTGCTCCCCGATTCGGTGGCCCGGCCGCTCGCTCTGGTCGGCGCGCTCAAGGACGCCGGAGGGCCTGCTCCCGGTCTCGAGTCACGCGTGCTGCTCTGGGTCATGGGAGTCGCCGCCATCGTGCTGGTGATCGCCTGCGCCAACGTGGCCAACCTGACCCTGGCCCGCGCCCTCCGTCGCCGCCGCGAGATCGCGGTCCGCCTGGCCCTCGGCGTCAGCCGGATCAGGCTCGCCGCGCAGTTCGTCACGGAAGGGCTGCTGCTCGCCGGGCTGGGAGCGCTGGCGGGACTCGCCGGAGCCCAGTGGGCCGGCAGCGCCATTCGGCGGCTGCTGCTGCCGCAGGGATCCACTTTCGACCTGAGCACCGACTGGCGCACCATGGGCGTCGCCGCGGCCTGCGCGCTGGGCGCGGCGCTGGTCACCGCCATCGGGCCCGCCTTCGTGGCCGTCCGCTCCGATGTCGGCAACACGCTCAAGGCCGGCCCGCGCGAGGGGACCCACCGCCGGTCGCGGCTCCGGTCCGCGCTGCTGGTGACCCAGGCCGCGCTTTCGGTGGTGCTCCTGGTCGGGTCCGGGCTCTTCGTCCGGAGCCTCCGCAACGTGATGGCCATCCCGCTGGGGTACGACGCCAGCACGGTGATCGAGGTGTACCAGGACTTCCGCGGGCTGGCGCTGGACAGCGCCGCACGGGTGACCGTCCGGCGCCGGCTCCTCCTGGAAGCGGAGCGGATCCCCGGCGTCGAGGCGGCCGCGCGGGTGAACAGCCGGCTCTTCGGCACCAGCACCACGGGACTCTCGGTGCCGGGGGTCGATTCGGTCGAGCGGCTGGGCCGATTCAACGTCCAGCTGACGACCTCCGGGTATTTCGCCGTCATGCGCACCCGCATCCTGAAAGGACGCGGCTTCACCCCCGCCGACGGCGAAGGGTCGCCGCCGGTCGCCGTGGTCAGCGCGGCGATGGCGCGCGCGCTCTGGCCGGGCCAGGATCCGCTGGGACGATGTCTCCGGGTGAGCTGGTCTCCGCAGGCCCGGATCCCGGCACCCTGCACCAGCGTGGTCGGGGTCGCCGAGGATGTAGCTGCTCAGGGAGTGCTCGACGAGCGGCGCTACATGTACTACCTGAGCGTCGATCAGGTTCAGCCGGACTGGGTGTCGACGCTGCTCGTGCGCATGGCGGCCGGCGACCTCGAGGCCGACCTGGAGCGGGTGCGGCGTGCCATGCAGGCGGTGATGCCGGGCGACGGCTTCGTGGTCGTGCGCCCGCTTCAGGAGGTGGTGGATGACTCGCGGCGCAGCTGGCGGCTCGGCGCCACGCTGTTCACGGCGTTCGGAGGCCTGGCGCTGCTCGTGGCGGCGGTCGGGCTGTACGGCGTGATCGCCTACGGCGTGACGCAGCGGATGCACGAGCTGGGCGTCCGCATCGCGCTCGGCGCGCGGGCGGGACACATCGTGCGGCTGGTGGTCCAGCAGGGCCTGACCTACGCCGCGGCAGGCGCCGCGATCGGGCTTCTGGTGGCGGCCTTTGCGTCCCGCTGGATCGAGCCGCTCCTGTACAAGGAGTCGCCGCACGACCCCTCGACCTACGCGGCGGTCGGCGGGCTCATGCTCGCCGTGGGACTGCTGGCTGCCCTGGCGCCGTCGCTCCGGGCGGCGCGGGCCGACCCGAACCGGGCGCTGCGGGCGGAGTGAGACCGACGGCGATCCGATACGGCAGGTCCCCTTTGACGGTCCCCCGGCCCGGAGCTGCGTCGATGCAGAAGCACAGATCTCCGTTCTTCTTCGTATTGTACGCCTCCGTGGAGAAGTATAGTCGGACTCCTCCGGGCCGGGCTCATCCCCGAGGCCCACATGATCGCCGATGCGCAGCGCGGGCCCCGGGACGTGCTGCGCGCCCGCCTGCGGCTGGTCGAACGGCGCAGTCGCGTAGGAATAGCCTCGACCGCCTGTCCGAGAAATTCAACGTTCCCGCGGTCACCGAGCCGCCGCCCCTGTATCAGCTGCAAACCGAGCTCCAGGCGGCGCACATCACCCTCCTCACTGAGCAGATCCACACCCTCGAGCGCGCGGTCCAGGTGTGGTCGGGGGCCGGCTGTCGAACCTGGGCGCCGGCGCCCGGCCGTTGGCGTCGGATGCCTGCGCGAGCCCGGCGATAAGCAGCGCGCCGGCCTGCCTCACACGCATCCGCGGTTCTTATCTGGTCAGACTGTACAGCCGAAGCGATTGGGCGTCATCCTCGTCCCACCAGGCCCCGAGGACGTAGGTGCGCCCCACGTCAAGGAGGCGGAGATTGCCGGGCACGCGCAGCCTCGCCACAATCGCGCCGGTAGCGGAGTAGATCGACCAGTCGCGATGGCTTGCCCCTGGGATCGGGAAATCCTCGATCCACAGGTTGTCCTGGTCGTCGACTAGGAGTTGCCCGAAAGAGGGATATGTCTTGGGATATTGCATCTGCCGCAAGTAACGCTCCCAATCGCCCCGGGTAGCGGGGCGGGCTTGCCGGCTCAACTGCTGGTTGACGTACACGTCGATCTGCGCCTGCGTCACAGGAACTGCTTCTCGGGTGGCCCGCACGTCGACAGATCGGCGCCCGTCCAACGCGAAACCGCTCACGAAGAAGCTGTCTCCGGTCCCGATGAAGATTGCAGTTGAAGTGAGCCCAATTGAAGTGATCTTGCCCAGCGGCCGCGGCAGGTCGCTCGGCTCGTAGAAATACCGCTCGGAGGAAGGAAACGTGCCAAGATTCACGATCGATCCATCTGACCGCACTAGGGTGATGGCGACGTTCGGCCTGCGGGGCCCTTCGCCTTCAGGTGGATCCGTCGACCGGTGCACGAAAGCCAAGCTCCCCCGAACGTTGCACCAGAAATCCGTCGGTGGTAGGCCATTGACAGACAAGGAACGAACATCCATCCCTCGCGCGTACGTGCCATCCGGTCCGAAAACGGAGATTCGCATCACCGCAGGATCGTAGACGAACGTGGAATCCCCTGCGCAGCGGCGAATCGACTTGATGGTTCGAAACTCTCCAGGGCCACCGCCGGATCTTCCCGAGGCTCGGAGAAGCTTGCCGGATGCCGAGAACACCCGCAGGTGGAGAGCCATGCCATCGGCGGCAATAACCTGCCCAGACTTTAGACGAACGGCCCCCGGGAGACTGCCGAAAAGCTCCCGACCGGAAGCGCCCGCCGAACCTGCCTCGAACGACGGGCGCTCCCCGACTTTCCATGACTTCGGGCCGGTCTGGGCTGGTAGCCCGACGGGGGCGGCGGCGAAGAAGAGGGCGACAGCCCCTCGGGAAATGGCGGTCAAGAGATCAAGTGTCACCGGGGCAGATCGTCCGGCAGTGGTTTGGGCATTACCCCTCTTCATCCGACCAACAGTCTACAGGGATTACTGATGGGACATGTGGCTCGTAGGCCGCTTTCCCAGGCGGTGCTTGTCGCGGGCGAGGAGAGCATGGGAATAGCGGCTAGGATGACAGCCGTGAGGAGCACGCGACGCACGGATTCACGCATGGGGCCCTCTTTGAGAAGTTTGCAGTCATTCTGAGTGGGGCGCCAGCTCGATGCGGTCTGGGTGGTGAACACCGTGCGTTAGCCGGAGCGGCGTCCCCATCAGCCGTCGCACGAGCCCGAACAGTTGCGGGGGCCGACACGGTCGAGCCCGAATTCTCACAAGGACGGGCCCAGGGCGACGCTCACCGGGAGGGGCGATGGTTGTCGGCATCGCTGTCGCAAGGGCGGAACTCGTGGGGGCGATCCGCCCCACGAAGGAACGATGGACGGCGGCCAACGATGAACGCGGCGTGCGCACCCTCGTCGATCGCCTGCTCGCGGCCCCGCCGACTCTGATTGTGCTCGAGGCCACCGGAGGGTACGAATGGCTCGGCGTCGCGGCTCTCGTCGCCGCCGGCTTGCCCGTCGTCGTCGCGAATCCCCGGCAGGTGCGGGACTTCGCCCGCAGCACCGGGCAGCTGGCGAAGACGGATCGCCTCGATGCCGACCTGCTCGCCGCCTTGCCGAACGCGTGCGCCCCGCGGTCCGCCCCCTGGCGGACGCGGAGCCCCAGGAGCTCGATGCGTTGCTCACCCGTCGGCGGCAGCTCCTGGAAATGCTGGGCGCGGAGCGCAACCGGCTCGGCCAGGTCTTCGGCAAGGGCAAACGCGCGGTCCGGAAGAGTCTCCGAGCCCACATCGGGTTTCTCGAGCGGGAACTCCAGGGCACCGATACGGATCTGGGCGACCTCGTCCGCCAGTCGCCGGCCTGGCGGGAACGCGACGACCTCCTGCAGAGTGTGCCTGGCGTCGGCCGGGTCCTGTCCCTGACGCTCTTGGCGGATCTGCCCGAGCTCGGCCGGCTATCCCGGCGGGAAATCGCCAAGCTCGTCGGCGTCGCCCCGTTGAGTCGCGACTCCGGAACGCTTCGCGGGCGGCGCTTCGTCCACGGGGGCCGCGCCAGCATCCGGGGAGTCCTCTACATGGGCGCCCTGGTCGCCACCCAGCGCAACGCGATCATCCGCGCTTTCTACCAGCGCCTCGTCGCAGCGGGCAAGCCGAAGAAGCTTGCTCTGGTAGCCGGTATGCGGAAGCTGCTGACCATCCTCAACACCATCGTCCGGACAAGGACCCCGTGGTGCGTCGACCACAGCGCACCGCTGTCGGCGACTACTTGACTTTCAAGACAGTTGCTAACGCAATGCGTTTCAGCCCCGAAGGCGCAGCCTCACCGCCGCGATGCCTTCTTCGAACGGGGTCGGCGCGCCTTCGACGGCTGCAAGCGCTTGTTAGGCCTCCGCGCACCGTGAGCCCGGTGGCGTTCGGCCGTGACCCGATCGGTGAGATAGACCTTGAGCAGGCTCTGGTACGGGACATCCCGCTCGTTGGCCAGCAGCTTGAGCTCCGTCAGCAGGGTGTCCGGAAGGCGCACAGAGATAGCGGTGGACGAGGGACGGAGATTCGGGAACCGGACGACCCGGGCCTGCGACCAGTCGACGTAGTCCGTAGAGTCGTGCTCCGCCCAGAACTCGCGCTCATCGTCTTCCGCGCTAAAGGCCGGGATCGGCTTCAACGCTCGTTTGGACTTCGGCATATCTCCGACGCTCCTTCTGACTCATGTCCCGTGCCGTGATAACCCGGATCAGCGCGCCCCGCACAGTGAAGACCAGGTACAACGTCCGGGCGGCCAGTGTCCGGCCGAGTGCCTGCCAGCGCAGCTCCGTTCGTGAGTGCTTTTCATCAACTGCCACGACGAACGGGTGCCGGAAGAAGGCTTGCTCGCATTCACCAGGCTCGACGTTGTGGCGCGCCAGCACCTTGGGGGCGTTCCCGGCATCCCATTCAAAGCCGGTGCAACCGGCCAGAACGTCATAGATGTCTGGGAGAGGCTCTGGCACGCTGCCTAGTATATACGGGGTATATACTCCGAGTCAAGGTGTTCAGCGGGAACTGTGCGGAGGCCTTGTATCTCTAGCTCATTGATACTTTCGGAGCCAGACTATGGCGGGTGACAGCTCGATCTGTCTACGGTCGTCGAGGCCGCTCGTTAGCCAGGGCGTTACCCGTCACCGCTCCACGCGAGCCCGAACAGTTGCCCGGGACGGTCAGTCCGCATCAGGCAAGGCGGGGCCGAGGGGAGCTGTCTCACGCCGGAGGGTTCCCGTGTCCGCTCTAACCTACTTCGTCGGCATCGATGTGGCCAAAGCCTCGCTCGACCTCGCGGTCCGACCCACCGGCGAGACGTGGCAGGTCGCGAATGAGGCGTCGAGCCTCCCCGAGTTGATCGCCCGCCTCGGGGCCCTCCCGCCGGCGCTGGTGGTGCTCGAAGCCACGGGTGGGTACGAGCACTTGGTCGTGGCGGCCCTCGCCACGGCGGGCCTGCCGGTCGTAGTGGCCAATCCCCGCCAAGTGCGGGACTTTGGCCGTGCGGTGGGGCAGTTGGCGGAGACCGATCGGATCGACGCCGCTCTCCTGGCCCTCTTCGCCGAGCGGGTGCGGCCGGAACCGCGCGCGCTCCCGGAT
>JBOHSH010000027.1:0-7185 GCA_050733195.1 Gemmatimonadales bacterium | reverse complement strand
GTGGTGCACCGCGCCCCCTTTATTCCGCCGCGCGTGCAGCGGCCCGCCCCGGGCACCCCCGGCGGTCCGCCGGCGCGGGGTCCCCGACCGGTCTTCAGCTCGAGCCCCGGCGCGCCGACCGCACCGGGACGCACCGGAACCGGGCGGCCAGGGGGGGGTCCGCCGCGCGGAGCCCCACCCCGTCCCGGAGGCCCGCGCCCCGGAGCGCCCGTCGAGCGGGCCTTCGGTCCGGACGCGCCCAGCAAAGCCGCCGGCGGCGCGCGGAAGGGGAAGAAGAGCAAGAAGAACTACGTCGACCACGAGGCGATTCAGGCCAACATCCTGAAGACCCTCGCCGGCATGAAGGGGGGACCGAGGAAGCGTCGCGCGGACGAGCCGAGCTATCGCGACCTCATCGCCTCCCGCACGGCGGAGGAAGCGGAGCGCGAGAAGACGCGGATCCGGGTGAACGAGTTCATCTCCGTCTCGGAGCTCGCCGAGTCGATGAAGGTGCCGGCCACCCAGATCGTCCAGTTCGCCTTCAAGGAGCTGGGCCTCATGGTGACGGTGAACCAGCGGCTCGACTTCGACCAGATCGAGCTGATCGCGTCGGCCTTCGGGTTCCAGGCGGTGCGCGAAGGCGAGTATGCCGCGGAGCTCGCGGTGGAGCCGGAGGACAAGGAGGAAGATCTCCGGCCGCGGCCGCCGGTGGTCACCATCATGGGCCACGTCGACCACGGGAAGACGTCGCTCCTCGACTACATCCGGAAGGCGAACGTGGTGGCGGGCGAGGCGGGCGGCATCACCCAGCACATCGGGGCCTACCACGTCACCCTGCCTCAGGGAAAGAGCCTCACCTTCCTCGATACGCCGGGCCACGAGGCGTTCACGGCCATGCGGGCCCGCGGCGCCCAGGTCACGGACATCGTCGTCCTCGTGATCGCCGCGGACGACCAGGTCATGCCGCAGACGGTCGAGGCGATCAGCCATGCCCGGAACGCCGGCGTGCCGCTGGTCGTGGCGATCAACAAGATCGATCTCCCCTCGGCCAACGTTCCGAAGGTCAAGCAGGATCTCCTCGCGCAGAACGTGGTCCTCGAGGAGTTCGGCGGGCAGGTGCTCTCCGCCGAGATCTCCGCGAAGAAGGGCACCGGCGTCGATCATCTTCTCGATCAGGTGCTCCTCCAGGCCGAGATCCTCGATCTCAAGGCCAATGCCGACGTTCCGGCCACCGGGACCGTGCTCGAGGCGTCGCTCGACCCCGGGAAAGGCCCCCTCGCGACGCTGCTCGTGCAGCGCGGCACGCTCCGGCAGGGCGGCAACTTCATCTGCGGGAAGTTCTCCGGCCGGGTCCGCGCCCTGTCGGACGAGCGGGGCAAGCCCGTCAAGGAGGCCGGGCCGTCGATCCCGGTGCAGATCCTCGGGTTCGAGGGCGTGCCGGCGGCGGGCGACTCGTTCGTGGTCGTCGCCGACGCCAACGAGGCCCGGGAGATCGCCCAGAAGCGGCAGCGGCTCGAACGCGAGGCGCAGAACCGCCGCGGCGCCCGGGGCGGTACGCTCGAGGACTTCAGCCGCGCCCTGAAGGAAGGGGCGGTGACCCAGCTCAAGATCATCATCAAGGCCGACCAGGGCGGACCCGCCGAGGCGCTCGCGGACGCCCTGGCGCAGCTCAGCACGGCGGAGGTGCGGGTCGACGTGATTCACCGCGGCGTCGGCGCGATCAGCGAGAGCGACGTCATGCTGGCCAAGGCCTCCGGCGCGATCATCCTCGGCTTCCACGTCCGCCCGGACGCCAACGCCCGCTCCAGCGCGGAAAAGGAGCAGGTCGACATCCGGACGTACCGGATCATCTACGAGGCGGTGGAGGACGTGCGGGCCGCGCTCGAGGGGCTCCTCAAGCCGGAGGAGAAGGAGCTGGTCCTCGGCGAGGCCGAGGTGCTGCAGATCTTCAAGGTGAGCAAGGTGGGGACCATCGCGGGGTGCTCGGTGCGGGGCGGCGTCATCCCCCGCACCGCGAAGGTGCGCGTGGTGCGCGACGGCACGCTGGTCTACACCGGGAACATCTCGAGCCTCAAGCGGTTCAAGGACGACGTGAAAGAAGTGCGCGAGGGGCTGGAGTGCGGCATCGGCGTCGAGAACTTCAACGACGTGAAGGTCGGCGACCGCATCGAGGCCTTCCGGATCGAAGAGGTGAAGCGGACCCTGCAGCCGGCGGCCGGAGCCGCCTCGTGAGGCGGGGCTCGCATGCGGGGCGCGTCGCGACGCCGGCCTGAGCAGGTCGCGGAAGTGATCCGTCAGGTGGTCGCGGAGGCCATCGCGCGCGAAGTGCGCGACCCCCGCGTCGGGTTCCTCACGATCACCCGCGTCGACGTGAGCGGCGATCTGGGCCACGCGGTGATTCACGTGAGCCGGCCCGGCGAAGACGAGGACCGCCGCCGCGCGCTCTTGGGCCTGCGCTCGGCGTCGGGGTTCCTGCGCTCCCGCGTGGCGAAGGCGCTCGCGACCCGGACGGTGCCGGAGCTCCACTTCGAGCTGGACCGCGGGCTCGAGCACGCGGCGCGGATCGACGCGATGCTGGCGGAGCTCAAGCGTGAGGAGGAGGCGGGCGACTGATCGGCGCGTTGCTCGTGGACAAGCCGCCGGGCCCCACCTCGCACGACGCGGTGGCCCGGGTGCGCCGGCTCTTTCGCCTTCGTGCGGTCGGGCACGCCGGAACGCTCGACCCGTTCGCCACCGGGCTGCTCGTGCTGCTGCTCGGACCGGCAACGCGGCTCGCCCGATTCGTCGAGGCTGAGGCCAAGACGTATCTCGCGACCGCCCGGCTCGGCGTGACGACCGATTCCGATGACCGGACCGGTGCCGAGATCGCCAGCGTGGAGCCGGCGGAGTGGCCCGACGGCGCCCGCGTCTCCGGGGAGCTCGGGCGGCTGCAGGGCACCGCGCTCCAGCGGCCTCCGGCCTACTCGGCGAAGCTCGTCGGAGGGAGACGGAGCTACCGGCTCGCGCGGAGGGGGATGCCGCCGGCGCTCCAGCCGGTCGAGGTGACCGTGCACCGGATCGAGCTGGTCGACTACCGCCCGCCGTTCGTCACCTTCCGCGCCAGGGTGAGCTCGGGCACCTACCTGCGGGCGCTGGGCCGTGATCTCGGGCTGGCGCTCGGCGTGGGAGCCCATCTCGACGCGCTGCGGCGCGAGGCCGTCGGCGGCTTCCGGGTCGAAGCGGCGGTGCCGCTCGACCGGCTCACGGGTGCGGAGACGCTGCTGCCGCCCGAGGCGCTCGTGGCCGGAATGCCGGCGGTGACGCTCGCCCGGGACGAGATCGGGCCGGTGGGGCACGGTCGCGACGTGCTCCGCGAGGGCCCGACCAGCGGGATGGCCGCGCTGCTCCAGGACGGGCGGCTCCGGGCCGTGGCCAGAGCGGTGCCGGGGGGCTGGCATCCCGAGATCGTGCTGCCGGAGAGCCCGCAGTGATCGCGGACGACCTCGCGACACCGGCGTCGGGGAGCGTCGTCACCGTGGGCTCCTTCGACGGGATGCACCGCGGGCACCGCGCCGTGATCGAGGAGGCGGTGAGCCGCGCGGCCCGTGCGGGGCGCGTGAGCGTCGTGGTAACGTTCGAGCCGCATCCGGCGGCGGTGCTGGCCGAAGGCGGCGGGCCGCCGCGGCTGACCACGGCCGAGGAACGGCTCGAGGTGCTCGCGGAGTGCGGCGTGGACCGCGTCCTCGTGCTGCGGTTCGATCGGGGCCTCGCCGCCCTCGAGCCGGAGCGCTTCGTGCGCGAGATCCTGATCGACCGGTGCGGGATGCGCGAGCTGGTCATCGGCCCGGATCACGGCTTCGGGCGCGACCGAAGCGGCGACCGGCGAACGCTGCCGGCGCTGGGGGACCGGCTCGGGTTCGGGGTGACGATGGTGGGACCGGTGCCCGACGCCCAGGGGGCGAACATCTCGAGCACACGCATCCGGGAGGCGCTCGGCCGGGGCGATCTCGCCCGGGCCGCGCGATGGCTGGGAAGGCCGTATCGCGTGAGCGGTCGCGTCGTTCCGGGAGCGGGGCGGGGAAGGGGAATCGGGATTCCGACTCTGAATCTCGAAGGGCCGCCCCCCGAGAAGGCGCTGCCCCCGGACGGGGTCTACGCGGTGCGGGTCGAATGGGGCGGCGGCACGGCCGGGGGCATGCTCAACCAGGGCCCGCGCCCCACGGTCGGTGATCATCGGCGGTCGCTCGAGGCCCATCTGTTCGGCTTCGACGGCGACCTCTACGGGCGGACGGTGCGGATCGAGTGGGTGGCCCGGCTGCGGGAGATCCGGCGATTCGAGTCGCTGGAGGCGCTGCGGCACCAGCTCGGGCAGGATCGGGAGGCGTCGCTGGCGGCGCTCGCCGGCGGCACCCAAACCTCAACGGCGCGCCCTGCCGGGGCGCGGTGAGCGGACGATGCTCGGAACTATCAGGAACCGGCTGATCCTCGTCGCGGTGCTCGTGGCCGCCTCGGTGTTCTATCTCCTCCCCCGCGAAGTCACCGTGCGGGAGCGGGGCCCCGACGGCGTGATGCGCGACGTGCGCCACAAGCGCATCCCGCTCAAGCTGGGTCTCGACCTCCAGGGCGGGATGCACCTGGCGCTCGAGCTGGATCAGAGCCAGAAGGTCTCCGCCAACCCGTCCGAGGATATCCAGCGGGCGGTGCAGGTGCTCCGCAAGCGGACCGACGAGTTCGGTGTCCAGGAGCCGGTGATCCAGCAGGTCGGCGAGGACCGGATCGTGGTCGAGCTGGCCGGCGTCTCCGATCCGGCGCGCGCCAAGGGCATCGTGCAGAAGAGCGCCTTCCTCGAGTTCCGGATCACCGACGAGACCGGCGGCCTCGAGAAGGCGCTGCCCGCGATGGACCGGGTCCTCCGCCAGCTCGGCGTCAGCGCGCCGGCGGGGGCGGCCGCGCGTCCGAGCGCGGTCGAGCAGCTCCTGGGGGGCGATACCACGCGGACGGCCGATACCACCAAAGCCGCTCCGGGCGATACGGCGAAGGCCGCGGCCGACACCGCCGCTCCCGCCGAAGCCGGCGGAGGGCCGCTCTCCGCACTCATCCAGTCCGGCGGCGCCGCCGGCGACGGCGGGATCCCCGGGGAATACGTCGTGCTCGAGTCGGCCTATGCACGCGTCGACAGCATGCTGCACTTGCCCGAGGTGCGCGCGTTGTGGCCGCGGGGGGTGGAGTTCTTCTGGGCGGGGCAGGCGACCAGCGTCGGCGTCTCCCAGTATCGCTACCTCTATGCCCTGCAGAACCGCGCGATCATCACCGGCGAGCGCCTGGTGGACGCGACGGCGCAGCTCGATCCCCTCACCAATTCTCCCATCGTCGTCTTCGAGCTCGATCGCGCCGGGGGCCGCCAGTTCGGCAACGAGACCGGCCGCCACGTGGGCGACTTCATGGCGATCCTTCTCGACCAGCGGGTGCAGGGCCGGCCTCCCGTGATTCAGAGCCGGATCGAGCGCCGGGGGCAGATCACCCTGGGCAATCGGTCGCTGCAGGAGGCGCAGGACCTCGCGCTGACCCTGCGCGCCGGCGCGCTGCCGGTGCCGCTCAGGATCGTCGAAGAGCGCCAGATCGGCGCGAGTCTCGGAGAGGACTCGATCCGGGGCGGCGTGCTGGCGGGCATCGTCGGCACCGCATTCGTGGTGCTCATCATGCTCGGGTACTACGCCGTGAGCGGAGCGGTCGCGGTGGTGGCCCTGACGTTCTACCTCCTGTTCACGATCGGCGGCCTGTCGATGTTCAGCGCGACGCTGACGCTGCCGGGTCTGGCGGGGCTCGTGCTCTCGATCGGCATCGCGGTGGACGCCAACGTGCTGATCTTCGAGCGCATTCGCGAGGAGCTGGCCCGGGGCAAAACGGTGCGACTCGCCGTGGACGAGGGCTTCCGCCACGCGATGCCCGCGATCATCGACAGCAACCTGACCACGGTGCTGACCGCGCTCTTCCTCTTCCAGTTCGGCACCGGGCCGGTGCAGGGCTTCGCGGTCACCCTCGTCGTGGGCATCTTCGCCTCGATGATCACGGCGGTATTCCTGACCCGGACCGTGTTCCTCATCTGGCTCCAGCGTCGCCCCGACATGAAGACGCTGAGCGTCGGCAAGTTCCGCTTCTTCACGAAGGCCGCGTACGACTTCATCGGGAACCGGCGGTACGCCTACGGGCTCACGGCCCTCATCCTCGCCGTCGGTCTCGTGGCGCTGCTGCTGCGCGGCGTCAATTACAGCGTCGAGTTCACGGGCGGGACGCTGCTGCAGGTCACGACCGCGCCGGGTGTGTCCGCGGCCCAGATCCGGAACGGGCTCCGCTCCCAGGGCGTCACGGGCAGCGAGATCCAGGGATTCGGCGCGCCGGGCGAGTTCGTGATCCGGACGCGCGTGGCCGGGCAGACGGGGGACGCCGACGACACCCAGGCCGCCCGGGCCGCGGTGACCTCGGCGCTCGATCGGGTGCTGGGGCAGGGCAGCTACCGCATCGAGCGCGCCGAGGTCGTCGGCCCGAAGGTGGGCGGCGAGCTGCGCCAGCGGGCATTCCTGGCGATCCTGCTCTCCTTCATCGCGGTGCTGGCGTACCTGGCCTACCGCTTCGAGTGGCGCTTCGGGCTGGCGGCGATCCTGGCCACGGCCCACGACATCATGGCGACCATCTGCTTCATCGCGGTGCTGGATCTCGAGGTCAGCCTCGTGGTCGTGGCCGCCATGCTCACCGTCGTCGGCTACTCGCTCAACGACACCATCGTCATCTTCGACCGGGTGCGCGAGAACCTGCGGAAGACCCACCGCAAGGACTTCATCTCCATCCTCAACACCGCGGTCAACGAGACGCTGCCCCGGACGGTGTTCACCGGCGGCACGGCGCTCGCCACGCTGGTGGCGATCGCGGTGTTCGGCGGCGAGGTGATTCGGCCGTTCGCCCTCGTCATGTTCTTCGGCATCTTCACCGGCACCTTCTCGTCGATCTTCATCGCCGCACCGGCGCTGCTGTGGATCGAGTCGAAGTGGCCCGGGGCGCAGGCCCACGGCCTGCGGCCGGCGCCGACGCCCGGTCCGGCGCCGGCCAGGAAGAAGGCGCAGCCGGTCGCCTGAGCCCGTGCTCGTCGACAGCCACTGCCACCTGGGCGACGCCGCCTTCGCGGGTGACGCCGCTCAGGCGGTGGAGCGCGCGGCCGGCGCGGGTGTGGGG
>JBOHSH010000026.1:0-3702 GCA_050733195.1 Gemmatimonadales bacterium | reverse complement strand
GGAGGCAGGACGGTGTCGTTGAGCTTCCTGTAGAAATCCAGCACCTCGACGACCTGCTTTTCGGTGAAGGTGGGCCGAGCGGTCTTGGGGTCGAAGAGCCGCCCCCCGTTGGCCTTGGTCAGTTCCGCCACCAGGATGTTGATGAAGAGCGGCGTGCCGGGAAGGGAAAGGCCGTAGCGCGTGACCCGGCCGTCCTTGTCCCGCTCCATCATGGCCTGGGCCACCTTGAGAAATTGCTCCCAGGTCTCCGGCGGTTTCAACTCTTTCTTCTTGAAGATGTCCTTGCGGTAGATCAGGAGGTTCGTGTTGGGCGAGTGGGTGATGCCGTAGTACTTCCCCCCAAAGCGACAGAGGTTCCGCACGGCTTCCCAGATGTTGTCCCGCCCGACAGCGTCGGCGATGTCCTCCTGATCCCGCAGGAGCCCTTTCTGGTAAAAGGAGGCGCAGGTGAACGCCTGGCCATGGCTGGCGTCCGGCGGGGCGCCCGCCGCCAGGGCGGCGGTCAGCTTGGCCTCCAGGTCCCCCCAGGCCAGGGCTTCCTGCTTGACCGTGATGTCGGGGCGAAGCTTCTCGAAATCGTTGATGATCTCCTGAAACGCCTTGACCGATTGGGGCTCGGTCTCGGTGTGCCAGATCCTCACCACCTTCTTCTCCTGAGCCCAGGCCGGGAGCGCCAGAGCGACGACGAGAACGATGCCAATGAGCGACCAGCCCCTACGCTTCATCGCGATTCCTCCCCTCGGGCGTTGCCGCCCGGCTCCCACGGTTCCGCGTCTGGGTATCCCCCAACCTCATCAACTCTGTCAAGGGACTGATCTCGGCGAACCATATGTGCTGGCGGCTCGCTGGCCACCACCATTCCCCCTCGGTGCTGGCGGTGGTGATCGGGCCCGTGGCGCAACGCGCCGGACGGCGAAAGTTGCTCTACCTCATGGTCGCCGCGCAGGGCCTGCTCGGCTATGGCCTCACCTCCGTCATCGGGGCCATCCCGGCCGAGATCTTCGAGGGCCGGCACTACGGCACCATCTTCGGTGTACCGACGCTACGCGATCGTCGCCGAGAGCGACCTCCGAGAGGCGGGTACGAAGCTCGTGGCCACGCTGGGAACAATGCCCGCGACGGCTTCACTCAGTGACAATTCCGGTGACCAATTCTGTTCGCTGAGTGGCTGAAAAAAATGGTGGGCAGGGACGGGATTGAACCGCCGACACCAGGATTTTCAGGTCTGGTCATGTTTCACCGGAGACGCGTGAAGCTTCGGGTGTTTGCCGAGCCGTGCGATGCCCCTGGCTGTTGCTCTTAGTTGCGCCCGGTCGCGCGCTGTTTCGTCACGTGAGTTACATTCTCGGTGACAGCCTTCGCCACCGCCTACGTACCCGTTCCCTGCTCCGAGGGCCCGCCCCCGGGGTCTACTCGGCGTCCTCGCTCGGCTCCCGTTCACGAAGCGGGTAGGGTCCGATGTAGCCGGACGTAGGAACCGTGGGCGGTTCGTAGCGCAGCTCAGCCAGCTCACGGCGATTCACCCGCGCTATCCGCGAATCCCGAGCGGTCGGCTTCAAACCCGCGGCGATCCTCCAGGCCTCCTTGGTGATCTGGAGCCGGCCAGGCGCCTTCTCCTCGGCCTTGAGCAGCATGGGGCCCACGAGGAAGTCGGTGTCAAAAAAGAAGCGATCCACGATCGCTCCGAAATCGATCCGCTCGATTTCGTACGGTCCGACCTTGCCGTCGGTTCCCGTCGCTCCGTCGTTGTGTAGGTCGCAGTACATCTCCAGGCACCGGTAGATCACCATCCAGTGGTAGTCCGTCAGCCGATAGAGCTCTGGCTTGCGGCCCGCCTCCAGTAGGCGATCGATGACCCGGATCAGCCGCCCCCGCGAGAAGAACGGAACCAGCTCCGGATACAAGGTCGCATAGAACTCGTCGAGCTCCTTCCTCTCCGACCGAGTCGGTTGGTGCCGCTCTCGAAACTGGACGAGCTGCACCCCACGGACGTACTCCAGGGCTTCTCGGAAGATGGCGAGGAAGATCGGGTCCGGTTGCTCTTGGAACAGGAACATACGAGCTCCTTCGGGCCGGGTCTCCGACTCACGCTCGCGCCGAGCACCGCAAAAGTCTACCTTGGATGCGTGGCGTGGGAAAACCGGACGTCACGGCACCGGCCCGAGCGTCTCCAGCGCGGTTCACTCGCCTACAGTCTGCGAGGCCGGAACGTAGCGAGCGCCACGGCCTCCGCCGACGCGCCGTAGCAGCCCCAGCGCCTCGCGCTGAGACCACGTGAGGGTCCGGGTTCGGCAACCCGATCGCCCATCCTCTACCGGTCAGTCACGCGACTTCGGGAGTGCGCCCACCTGATAGGCGATGACGATCATCTCCTCGAGCCAGGCCAGCCGCTGAGCGGGAGTGGCCCTGAGCGCGAACGTGAGCTGGTGGACCCGGTGGGCCTCCCACCCCGGGCCCCAGTCGTCCGGAAGGGTCTCGCGGTCTTCGTTATCGGCCATCTCGACCCTCCTTGCGACGGAGGATGATCTCCAGGGCTTCGATGTCCGCCAGATCTTGAGGTCGACCGGCAAGCCGCTTCAGGCGGATCAGGTCCGGAATGGAGGCGATGCGAACCATGGTGTGGCTGAGGTTGATGATTTCCGAGCGGTTCCACAGCTCGTCGAAGTCGATCAGGTGCTCCACGAAGAGGTCGACCTCGCGCATGGGGTTTGCGGGGTCCCACATCGAGAACACCCGCATCCCCTTCTCACGGATCCACTGCAGACGGGTGGCGGGGTCTGCGAAGGCGAGCGGCTCGATGGGAGCACGGGGTCTGAAGCCCAGGCCGGTCAGGGTGTCCAGCGCTTTTCTGACCTCCGCGGGGGACAGGTCTATCACCAGGTCGATGTCGGCGGTCAGGCGCGCGTGCCCGTGGAGCACCGTCGCGAAACCGCCGACGACCACGTAGCGAACCTGTGCGCGGTTGAGCGCTTCGAAGATCGGTTCGAAGAGCGACACGTGACAACTATACCCGGCGCGGGCCAGCGATCGCGGAAGTTCCGTTTCCGGCGGGCTCCGCCACGCGGCTGCGTGCCACGGTGCCCGCGACGGCCACTACGCGGCGGTCACCGTCATCCAGCGGTTCGGGAATCCTTGACTCGCAATGCTCACCTGCACTCCCTGGTGCTCGATGGCGTCTTCGCTCGGTCCCCGCCGACGGCGGCTCGCAGGCTTTCGATCCTCGTCCTGGTGAAAGGCGCCACGACGTCCCGGCGTTTCCCGTCCGCGCCGCTCAGCGATAGCTCCGCCGATCGATTCCCTCTCGCGGATCGATCGTGAGCGCGATATCCATCATGTCGCTCAACGTGAGTGCCGTGGCTGCCCGGAAGGCGCTGCACTCCGCAATGTCGGCCGGGACCTGGGTGCGGAGGCTCCGGCAGTAGACCGCGACGTCCCGCGCTCCGCGACGGCGGTAGAGGTGGCCATGGTCGCAGCGGTCGCAGAGGCTGCCGGCTCCGAGGCGGCGATCCTGATAGGTTCGTGCGCCGGCGTAGAGACTGTCGAACTCGATCTCGTCCATGGATCTCGTCCTCCTGGTCAAGGTCACAGCGTCATGGGTGACCTCCTCTCGTGTCGAACGTCATCGGCGTGATCGCCCTCTCCATGAAAGTAGAAAAATGGTGGGCAGGGACGGGATTGAACCGCCGACACCAGGATTTTCAG
>JBOHSH010000025.1:0-1823 GCA_050733195.1 Gemmatimonadales bacterium | reverse complement strand
ACGCGCCGCAGCATCTGCTTGACGATGATCTCGATGTGCTTGTCGTTGATGGTCACGCCCTGCAGCCGGTAGACCTCCTGCACCTCGTTGACGAGGTACCGCTGCAGCTCCCGGTCGCCGAGCACGGCCAGGTAGTCGTGCGGATTGGGCGAGCCGCCCATGAGGGCCTCGCCCGCCTTCACCCGATCACCCTCCCGTACCGAGATGTGCTTGCCGCTCGGGATCAGGTACTCCTTGGTCTCGCCGTCGTCGGCGCGGATCACCATCTTCCGCATGCCCTTCACGAAGCCGGCGAACTCCACCACCCCGTCGATCTCGGTGATGACGGCCTGCTCCCGGGGCTTGCGCGCCTCGAACAGCTCGGCCACGCGCGGCAGGCCGCCCGTGATGTCCTTGGTCTTCGTCGACTCCCGCGGGATCTTGGCGATGACGTCGCCCGCGTGCACGTCGGCGCCGCCGCCCACCAGCAGGTACGCCCCCACCGGCAGCATGTAGCGGCCGCGCGTCTCGCCGAGCGCGTCCACCGCCCCCGGTGCCTCACCGCTCCCCGCCGGAGCCTTCACCGACACCCGCGGCTGCAGCTTGCCCTCCGCATCCTCGATGATGACCCGCTGCGCAAGGCCGGTGACCTCGTCGATCTCCTCGCGGATCGTGACCTCGTCCATGACGTCGCGGAAGACGATGGTCCCGGTGACCTCGGTGAGGATCGGGGTCGTGAAGGGGTCCCACTCCACGATGGTGACGCCCACCTTCGGCACCCGGGCTCCGTCCCGGAACTTGATCTTGGCGCCGGGCACGACCGGATACCGCTCCTTCTCGCGGCCCTTCTCGTCGTGCAGCACCACCTCGCCGTTGCGGTTCAGCGCGACGATCTCACCGTCGCGGTTCTCGACCCAGCGGATGTTGTGATACGTCAGCACGCCGGGGTTCTTGACGTCGTGCCGGGAGGTGGCCACGACCTTGCTGGCCGTCCCGCCGATGTGGAAGGTCCGCATGGTCAGCTGAGTGCCCGGCTCCCCGATGGACTGGGCCGCGATGATACCGACCGCCTCCCCCAGCTCCGCCAGGTTTCCCGTACCCAGGTTGCGGCCGTAGCACATCACGCAGATGCCGCGCTTGCACTCGCAGGTGAGCGCCGAGCGGATGCGGACCCGCTCGAGGCCGGAGTCCTCGATCTTCTGGGCCAGCTCCTCGTTGATCTGGCTGTTGGCCTGCACGATGATCTCGCCGGTGTACGGATCCCGGATGTCCCCGGCGGCCACGCGGCCCAGCACCCGGTCGCGGAGCGACTGGATGATGTCGCCGCCCTCGATGAGCGGCGAGGCCTCGATGTACTTGACGGTGCCGCAGTCGTACTCGGAGATGATCACGTCCTGGGCCACGTCCACCAGCCGGCGGGTCAGGTAGCCGGAGTCCGCCGTCTTGAGCGCGGTGTCGGCCAGGCCCTTGCGGGCGCCGTGGGTCGACGTGAAGTACTCGAGGACGGTGAGGCCCTCGCGGAAGTTCGACGTGATGGGGGTCTCGATGACCTCGCCGCTCGGCTTGGCCATGAGGCCGCGCATGCCCGCGAGCTGCCGGATCTGCTGCTTGGAGCCCCGCGCCCCGGAGTCGGCCATCATGAAGATGGGGTTGAAGTCGCCGTTGTCGGCGCGCACCTCCATCTCCTTGAAGAGCTGGTCCGCGATCTGCTCGGTCACGTGGGCCCAGATGTCGACCACCTTGTTGTAGCGCTCGCCGTTGGTGATGACGCCGTCCTGGTACTGCTGCTCCACCTCGTTGACGTTCTGGCGGGCGCGCCCGATGATCTCGCCCTTGGCCGAGGG
>JBOHSH010000024.1:0-7956 GCA_050733195.1 Gemmatimonadales bacterium | reverse complement strand
ATGTCGCCCCGCCTGGCCGCCGCCGCCGCCGCCCCCATCCTGCTCGCGCCGGTCTCCGCCGCCGCCCAGCAGCCGCCGCTCACGATCGGCGGCATCACCGCCCGCGCCGGCGAGCGCGCGTCGGGATTCCTCGACGTCCCGCCGGCGGCCGACTCCGGCACCCGGATTCCTATCACGATCGTCCGCGGCGCGTCCGCCGGACCGACCCTCGCCCTCATCGGGGGAACGCACGGCTCGGAGGTAGCCCCGGTCGTGGCACTCCAGCGGGTCCGATCGCTGGTGGATCCGCGCCAGCTTCGCGGCACCCTCCTCATCGTGCACGTCGCGAATCTGCCGTCGTTCCTCGGCCGGACGATCTATTACAGCCCGATCGACCGGAAGAACCTGAACCGCGTGTACCCGGGAAACCCGTCCGGTACGGTGTCGGAGCGGATCGCCCACCGGATCACCACCGAGATCATCGACCGCGCCGATTACCTCGTCGATATGCACGCGGGTGACGGGAACGAGTCGCTCCGTCCCTACACCTACTGGAACAAGCTCGGCCTCGATCCTTCGGTCGATTCGGTCGCGCGGGAGATGGCGGTCGTCTGGGGCGCCGAGCACATCATCGTCGACACGACGCGGACACGGGACCGCGCCCGCTCGATCTACACGCAGAATACCGCGCACATCAGGGGGAAGCCGGCGCTCACGACGGAGAACGGCTACCTGGGCCTGGCGGAGCCGGCGATGATCGAGCGCAACGTGCAGGGGGCGCTCCGGCTCCTCAGGCATTTCGGCATGCTCCCGGGCGAGAAGGAGCGGAGCGAAGCGCCGGTCTGGTTCGGGAGCTACGAGGTGCTCACCAGTCCCGAGACCGGCGTCTGGCACCCGAAAGTCGAGCGCGGGCATTCCGTCTCCAGGGGCGCCATCGTCGGAGTGCTCACCGACTTCTTCGGCGACCGGATCGCCGAGATCAAGGCCCCGTTCGACGGCGAGGTGATGTACGTGGTCGGCACCCCGGCGATGAACAAGGGCGAGCCGGTCGGGATGATCGCCGTGCGAGCCGCGAGCCCGCGGTGAGCCGGGCCCGGCGGATCCTGCGCACGGCCGGCGTGGCCGTGGCCGGCTTCGCCGTCGCCCAGTGCGCGAGCGTGGGCCGGAAGCTCACGATCGCCTACGGCGCCGTGACCGCCCAGCTCGCCGCCGACGAGGTGAAGATCGAGCTCGACCGGAGCTTTATCGAGGCCTACAAGAACCGGGTGACCATCCAGGCACGCTTCACGGTCGACGCGAGCGCGGGCTCGCCCAACCCCGCGATCTTCGACGGGGACTATCACTTCGCCGGGCGGGCCCCGGAGATCGGGCTCCGCCTCGTGGCGGAGATCCTGAACGGCGCCGACGCCGATTCGGCGGTCGCGCTGGTCAAACGGGCGGAGGAAGCGAAGCAGCCGCTCGTGATGACTGGGGCCTGGCGGCTCTGGCCGGAGCACGCGCTCGGCACGCCGCAGGAGCAGGGGCGGCCGGTGGCGCCGCTCCGGAACGCGAACCCCGATCACGTCTTCGAGATCAATCCGATCACGCGGCTGGGCCCGATCGATCTCCGGTCGACGATCCACACGGTGGAGGGATATCGCCCCGGCAGCGCCGAGCGCACGTTCGAGATCTACCAGGCGGCGAAGTGCTCGCTCGCGGTCAGCCCGGAGAAGGTGACCATGACCGTGAGCACGGGCCTCTACAACGACGTGCACTTCCTCATGCGGCCGACCGCGGATCGACATCTGGTAGCGCGCGACGGGCGGTTCGTCACCGCCGACGCGCTCGACGCCGGCGGCAAGGTGCTGGTCGAGCGGCTGCGGATGGTGTTCATCGCCGGCAGCGGTCCCGAACGCGCGGTGCGGGGGCTCGCGACGGGAGCGCGGCTCCACGTCTGGGGAAAGCCCCGCGTGGATTTCGCCGAGCTCTCGCGGCGCGTTCAGGCGTCCGCGGCCAACCCCGCACTGCTCAAGGGACGGCTGCCGTACGAGATCGTCGTCCTGGGCACCTACCCCGACGAGCGAAAGACCCAATGACTCCTGGTGAGGATCCCCGATGCTTCTGACCTTGAGTGCCGCGTTCCTGGTGCAGAGTGCGGCCGCACCGATGATGGCCTCCGTCGACACGAGCCTCTACGGCGGGATGCGCTACCGGCTGGTCGGCCCCTCGCGCGGCGGCCGGGTTACGACGGTGACCGGCGTGCCGTCGCAGCCGCGGACCTTCTACATGGGCGTGGCGAGCGGCGGCGTCTTCCGCACCACCGACGGCGGCACCACCTGGGTGCCGCTCACCGACGGCAAGGTGCCGGTCGGCTCGATCGGCTCGATCGCGGTGAGCGAATCGAACCCGAGCGTGATCTACGTCGGCACCGGGTCCGACGGCGTGCGCAGCAACGTCTCCACCGGACGGGGGGTGTACCGCTCGACCGACGGCGGCGCCAGCTGGCAGTTCGCCGGGCTCTACGACGTGGGCCAGATCGGTGCGGTGCGCATCCACCCCACGGACCCCAACACGCTCTGGGTCGCGGCCTACGGCGATCTCTTCACGTCGAGCCCCGGCCGAGGTGTCTTCAAGTCGACCGACGGCGGCCGCCGCTGGAAGAAGACCCTCTTCATCTCCGATTCGACCGGCGCGATGGACGTCGAGCTCAAGCCCGGCGATCCGTCGGTGGTGTACGCCTGGATGTCGCGCATCGAGCGGAAGCCCTGGACCATCATCAGCGGATCGCGCGAGGGCGGATTCTACCGGAGCACCGACGGCGGCGAGACCTGGAGCCGGGTCGCGACCGGGCTTCCGGGCGAGCTCATCGGGAAGGGCAACCTCGCCGTGACCGCGGCCGACCCGTCGCGGATCTACGCGCTGATCGAGGCGAAGCCCGGCGGCGGGCTCTATCGCTCCGATGACGGCGGCACCACCTGGGCGCAGGTCAACGCCCAGGGCTCGCTCATCCAGCGGCCCTTCTACTACACGACGCTCGGCGCCGATCCGACCAGCGCCGACGTGGTCTACGCCGGCGCGGAAGGGTTCTTCAAGTCGACCGACGGCGGCAGGACCATGGCGCCGCTCCGTACCCCGCACGGCGACAACCACGACATCTGGGTCAGCCCGCGAGACGGGAACATCATGGTCCAGGCGAACGACGGCGGCGCCAACGTCTCGTTCGACGGCGGACGCACCTGGTCGACGCAGATGAACCAGCCGACCTCGGAGCTCTACGGCGTCTGGGTCGACCGGGCGTTTCCCTACCGGCTCTACGCGGCGCAGCAGGACAACTCCACGCTCATCATCAGCAGCGTCGCCAACCCGTTCAACCGAGAGGACTGGCGGACCGGGCCGGGATGCGAGACCGGGCCGATCATGCCGCACCCGGGCGATCCCAACATCGTCTACGGGTCATGCAAGGGGCAGTACGAGGTCATGAACCTCGCCCTCGGCCAGTCGAAGCGTTACTGGGTCGGGGCGCAGTCGCTCTACGGGAATCCCGCGCGCGACCTGATCCTCCGATTCCAGCGCGTCTCGCCGATGGCGACGTCGCCGCACGATCCGTCGGTGCTCTACTACGGGTCGCAGCACGTGCACCGGACGCGCGACAAGGGGGTGACGTGGGAGACCATCTCGCCCGACCTCACCGCGAAGCCGGCGTGCTGCCAGGGCGTGAGCGGCGAGCCGATCACGCGGGACGTGACGGGCGAGGAGTTCTACAGCACCCTCTACGCGATCGTCGAGTCGCCGCACGAGCCGGGTGTGATCTGGACGGGCGCCAACGACGGGCCGTTCCACATCACCCGCGACAACGGGAAGACCTGGAAGAACATCACGCCGAAGGACCTGCCGGCCGGCGGAAGGGTCGCCTGGATCGAGGCCTCGCCGCACCGGCGGGGCTCCGCGTACTACGCCGTCTACCGCTATCTGCTCGGCGACTACCGTCCGTACCTCTACCGGACCGACGACTACGGAGCCACCTGGAAGCGGCTGACCGACGGGAGGAACGGCATCCCCGTCGACTGGCCGACGCGCGTCGTGCGGGAGGATCCGAGCCGGGAAGGGCTGCTCTACGCGGGCACCGAGTTCGGAATGTTCGTCTCGTTGGACAACGGGGCGCACTGGCAGCCGTTCCAGCTCAACCTTCCCAACGTCCCGATCAACGACATCAGGGTTCACCGGAAGGACCTGGTGGTCGCCACGCAGGGACGGGCGCTCTGGATCATCGACGATCTGTCGCCCCTGCATCAGGTCACGCCGCGGACCCTGGCCGGTGAGGTTCAGCTCTACCGGCCCCGCGACGGCTACCGCACGCGGTCGGGGACCGAGTATCTGAGCCCGACGCTTCGCTATCACCTTCCCGCCGGCACGTCGGGAGTGGTGAAGATCGAGATCCTCGATTCCGCCGGTGCTCCGGTCAACAGCTACGGCAGCGACGCGCCGCCTCCGGCGCGACCCGGCCGGCCCGGCGGCGGAGACCCCGACGACCCCGAGGCGCCGTCCGCGGGGCGTTTCGCGACGGTCGTGAGCCGGGTGACGACCGATGCCGGGCTCAACCGGTTCGTCTGGGACCTCCGGCATTCCTCGGGCGTGACCGCGCCGCCGGGCCGCTACCAGGCGAGGCTGACCGTGGCCGGCGTCTCCAGGACCGAGCCGTTCACCGTGCTCGTCGATCCCAGGCTGGCGCAGGAAGGCGTAACGGTCGCCGATCTGCGCGAGCAGTTCCAGCACAATCTGCGGATGCGGGACCTCGTGGCGCAGGTGAATCGCGCCGTGACCCGGGTGCGCGAAGCCCAGAACCGCCTGCGCAACGCCACCGGCCCCGCGGCCGACACGCTCTCGCGGGTCCAGGCCGTCGCCGGGAAGCTCCTCACCGAGCCGGTGCGCTACGGCAAGCCGGGGCTCCAGGCGCACATCACCTATTTGAACGGGATGACCAACGCGGTGGACCAGAAGGTGGGCCGCGACGCGCTGGCGCGCTACCAGGTGCTCAAGCGGGAGCTCGAGGCCGTCGAGCTGGAGCTCGATCGGACGCTCGGCGCGGACAAGCCATGAGCGGCGAGCGCCGTCTCGCAGCAGTCGCGCTCGCGGCGCTGCTGGGCGCGAGGGTATCGGAGGCGCAGGAGCCGGTGGACCAGGCCATGGTCGCACGGATCCGCGAGGAAGGGCTCCAGCGCTCGCGGGTCATGGAGACCTTCCACCACCTCACCGACCGCATCGGGCCGCGGCTCACCGGCAGCCCCGGATTCAAGCGGGCGGTGGACTGGTCCGCCGGGACGCTTCGGGGCTACGGACTGGGTAACGTGCAGGTGGAAGCGTGGCCGTTCGGGCGCGGATGGCAGCTCGAGAAGCTCGTGGTCGAGATGGTCGAGCCGTGGTACCTCCCGCTGATCGGTTTCGCGGAGGCGTGGTCGCCCTCGACCCGCGGGGAGCTGGTCGGGACGCCGGTGTACCTGGGCGGGCTCAAGGATTCGACCGAAGTGCGCGCCAGGGCCTCGGAGCTCCGGGGCCGGATCGTGCTCGCCACGCCGCCGCAGACCCAGTTCCGGGTCAAGGACCGCCTGCAGCCCGAGCACGACCGGCCGGTGCCGATCGGCGCGCCGGCGGTGGTGAACGCCCGCGGGCCGGTTTCGGGGGCGGCGCTCTCGCGTCTCATGCGGGAAGCCGGCGCGGGCGTCGTGCTCCGGCCGACCCAGGGGCCGCACGGGACGATGTTCGTGCTCGGCGGCCGTAACACGCCGCCCGACGCCGCGCCCTCCATCATCGTCGCGGCCGAGCACTACAACCTGATCGTGCGGAATCTCGAGGCGGGGGCGAAGGTGGTGCTCCGGGTCCGCCTCGACACACGGGCCCAGACCGCGGACACCAACGGCTACAACGTCCTCGCGGAGATCCCGGGCACCGACCCGCGCGCCGGCAGCGAGGTGGTGATGCTCGGCGCCCACCTCGACTCCTGGCACTCCGCCACGGGCGCGGTCGACAATGCCGACGGATCGGCCACGGTCATCGAGGCGATGCGGATCCTCCAGGCGATCGGCGCCCGGCCGCGGCGGACGATCCGGATGGCGCTCTGGGGCGGGGAAGAGCAGGGCCTGCTCGGCGCCCGCGCCCACGCGGCGCGCCATTACGCGGGCGAGGCGAACGCCGCCGCGCGGGACCGGCTCTTCGTCTACTTCAACACCGATCCGGGCGGCGGCCCCATCTACGGCTGGTACCTCGAGGAGAATGCAGCGATCGAGCCGGTCTTCGACGCCTGGCTCGCGCCGCTCCGGGATCTCGGCGCGCGGCGGAACGTGAGCGCCAGGATCGGCAACACCGATCACCTGGCCTTCACCGCGCTCGGCGTCCCCGCGTTCAACTCCCTGCAGGACTACGTCGACTACGATGTCCGCATTCACCACACCAACATGGATTTCGTGGAGCGGATCCGGCCCGACGATCTGAAGCAGGCCGCGATCGTGCTTGCGGTCTTCGTCTGGCACGCCGCGATGCGGGAGGGGAAGCTGCCGCGGTGACGGCGTTTCTGGCGTCCTTCTCCGCCGCGACGTATTCTCAGGCTCGCACCACCCTTCAGGAGTTCCCCATGCCCATCCGTCTCCGCCCGAGCCGCCCGCTCGGAGGCGCGATCGTTGCCATTCTGGCCCTGCTCGCGACCCCCGAGGCACCCGCCCAGCGACAGCGGGCCCAGGCCGCGTCTGCGCAGGCCGCCCAGCTCGTCGCGCCGGCGAGCTACGCCTCGCTCCGGTTCCGCCACGTCGGACCCGAGGGCAACCGGTTCGCCTCGGTGGCCGGCGTCGCCGGGAATCCCAAGGTCTACTACGCCGGAGCCGCGTCGGGCGGGATCTGGAAGACCGAAGACGCGGGGCTCACCTGGAGACCGGTCTTCGACGGCCACCCCGTCTCCTCGATCGGCGCCCTCGCGGTCTCGCTCTCCGACCCCAACGTGGTCTGGGCGGGTACCGGCGAGCCGCACATCCGGAGCCACATCTCCGTCGGCTGGGGCGTCTTCAAGTCGACCGATGCGGGACAGACCTGGACGAGGATGGGCCTCGACGAGACCGGCCGGGTCTCCCGCGTGGTCATCCATCCCTCGAATCCCGACATCGTCTACGTCGCCGCGCTGGGCCACGCGTACGGGCCGCAGAAGGAGCGCGGCATCTACCGCACGATGGACGGCGGGAAGACGTGGGAGCAGGTGCTGTTCGTGGACGAGCGCACCGGCGCCTCCGAGCTGGTCATGGATCCCAACAATCCGCGGATCCTCCTCGCCGGGTTCTGGCAGATCGACATCAAGACGTGGGGACGCGAGAGCGGCGGCCCGGGCTCGAGCATCTGGATGTCGCGCGACGGCGGCACCACCTGGAAGCGGCTCGTGGGGAACGGGCTGCCCACGCGGCCCTACGGCAAGGTGTCGATGGGCATCGCCGCCCGGAACTCGAACCGGATCTACGCGCTGATCGAGGCGGGCGACGGGGTGCCCTGGAACGGCCAGCCGACCGATCGCGGCAAGCTCTGGCGGTCCGACGACGGCGGCGCGACCTGGCAGGTGGTGAGCTACGATCGCCAGCTCGGCGGCCGCTCCGCCTACTACAACGCGATGTACGTGTCCCCCGACAACGAGAACGAGGCCTACTTCCTCACCGCCGCCTTCTCGAAGACGCTGGACGGCGGCCGCACGACGCTCGGCACCGGCTTCGGGGAATCCCCCGGCGGCGACAACCACGTGATGTGGATCGATCCGGCCAACGGCGACCGGATGGCGGTGGCCAACGACGGCGCGGTCGCGATCTCGGAGAACCGCGGGCGCACCTGGAACCGGATCCAGCTGCCCGTCGCCCAGATGTACCACGTCACCGTGGACAACCGGGTGCCCTACTACGTGATGGGGAACCGGCAGGACGGCCCCTCGTCCCGAGGGCCGAGCAACAGCAAGCTGGGCGGCTTCGGGGGAGGCGG
>JBOHSH010000023.1:0-22440 GCA_050733195.1 Gemmatimonadales bacterium | reverse complement strand
CTACCGAGCCGACCTGATTGTTGAGTCCCGAGTCATCGTGGAAATCAAAGCGGGCAGGGCAATTATTCCGCAGCACGCCGCTCAACTGCTCAATTACTTGAAGGCATCAGGTCTCCAGGTCGGTCTTCTCCTCAATTTCGGTGAGGTGCCGGAATTCCGGAGGGTCATCCTGACCAAGAGGCCTCCGCCGTAATCCGCATCCTCCGCGTCATCCGTGTCTGCTGTTCAGCGAGCGCCGCGGCAAGCGGATCCAGCGGCGCGGGCGCCCGTAACCCGGCCGCCTTCTACTCTCTGCTGCCCTCGAAGATGGCGCCGCGCGATCCGACCAGCAGCGTCGGGCCGTCGTCGCCTTCGATGGAGAGCCACAGCCGTCCGGCGGGTCGCGGCAGCTCGATCCACCGGGCCCCGTTGAAGCGCAACAGCATCCCGTTCACGCCCACGGCGTAGACGTCGGTGGGACCGGTGCCCCAGACCGCCCGGATGTCCCCCGGCGCCGGGCTGGGCAGCTGATACCAGCGAACGCCGTCGTACCGGAGAATCGTGGCCCGGTCGCCCACGGCGAAGACGTCCCGCGGTCCGCTCCCCCAGATCCCGCGCAGCACCACGGTCGTCGGCGCGGGCATTTGGGTCCAACCCCGGCCGTCCCAGTGCAGGATCGTTCCGCCGTCGCCGACGGCGTAGACGTCGGACGGCCCGAATCCGAAGACGTGCCGGAGGAACTGGCTGGTGACCGGAGGCGCCATCTCCCGCCACGGGCCCGGAAGGTCACGCCGCAGCGTGAGTCCCGCCTCGCCGACCGCGATCAGCGTGCGCTCCCGGTCGGACCAGATGCTCCGCACGATCCGGAACGCGGCGATGGACTCGTCGTGCCAGGCGTTGCCATCGTGCCGGAGGATCGTCCCGCTGTCGCCGACGACGAAAACGTCGCTGCCGAGCGCGGCCGCGCCGAACAGCCCGCGGGTCGTCGGCGTCTCGAGCCGCTGCCAGGTGACGCCATCCCCCCGATACACCGAGCCGGCGGCGCCCACCGCGTAGTGCGTTCCTCCCGGACCGGGCGCCACGTCGAACAGCGCCGGGCCGGCCGCGCCGACCCGCCAGCCGGACGCGTCGCGGACCATGGCCGTGCCGTCCCATCCCGCCACGGTGAAGCTGCCTCCCGGGGTCCGGTGCACGGCGCGGAGATTCGAGCCGGTCGCCGTCTGCGGCTCGAGCGTCCAGGCGAGCCCATTGAACCGCACCAGGAGCCCGTGGTTCCCCACGAGGAGGATGTTCCCTGCGTCGGTGCCCCAGATGGCGAAGAGGTCCTGACGCGTCGGGACGGGCACGATGCTCCACTCCGCCCCGTCCCAGCGCAGCACCGTCCCGAGTATGCCGACCGCGTAGACGTTCGAGGTAGACGATCCCCAGAGGCCGAGCAGCAGCAGCCGAGTGGGGCTCGTCACCCGCCGCCACGTCGCGCCGTCGAAGCGGAGCAGCACGCCGTCCTGGCCGGCCGCGTGCAGATCCACGCGGCTGGTTCCCCAGATGGCCCAGAGCTCGGCGCCTTCCGCGCCGGGCAGCGCGCGCCACGCCGATCCGTCGTATCGGAGCGCGACCCCGTCTCCGACGGCGTACACGTCGCCGGGGCCGAGTCCCCAGACCTCGAGCAGCGTGGCTGCCGTGGGGCTCTCCATCCGGGTCCAGGCGGAGCCGTCGAAGTGCAGAATCGTTCCCCGGGCGCCGACTGCATAGACGTCGCTGGGGGAGATGCCCCAGACGCCGACGAGATCGCTCGTGTCGGGCGTCGCCATCCGCTGCCACTGGAGCCCGCCGTCGGTCGTGCGGAGCACGGTGCCGCCCTGGCCCACGGCGAAGCTCGTGGACGGATCGGCACTCCAGACGCCGAGCAGGGCGGCTTCGGTCGGCCCCTGCCGGCGGAGCCGCCACTGCCGCAGCGGGGCGACCGGCGGCAGCACCGTCATCCGCGTGCGGCCGGCGCCTCGGCCGTCTTCCGCGCGGATGTCGGCGATGCCCGGCGCGAGCGCCGAGACGAGACCGTCGGTGGAGACGGTCGCGACGCCGGCGTCGGACGTCGTCCAGCGAATCGGCCCTCCGCCCGGCAGGGTCGTCTCGATCCGGAGACGGACGGAGCTCCCCGGCTCGAGGTAGAGGGTTGCAGGGGTGATCGCGAGTCCTGCGTCGTCGGGACCGGACGACTCGAACGGCTGCTCGTCGAGGCAGCCGCTCGCCAGGAAGATCGCGAGGCCGAGCGCGCGCCGATTCACCGGACGCGGCGCTCGAGCCGCCGGATCATGGAGAGATAGAGTCCGTCCATCGCCCGGTCGGGCAGAAGGCGGCTGAGCCAGAGCCGGATCCGCGCGTCGCGGCCGACGACATAGCGGATGCGGGGCCGGTCGGATTCGATCGCATGGACGACGGCATCCGTCACGGCCTCGGGTGGAGACGCGCGCCGCGGCGCCGAACGAAGAATCCACTCGAGCACCTTGAGCCGGCGGCCGTACCGCGCCACGCCCTCCGGCGGGTACCGCCCCGCGCTGGCCGCGTACTCCGCCAGGCCTTTGTCCCAGATCGGCGTCGCGACCTGTCCCGGCTCGATCACCGCGACCTGGATCCCCTCGGGCGCGAGCTCGAGGCGGAGGGCGTCGGTGAGGGCCTCGACCGCGTGCTTGCTCGCGGCATAGGGTCCCGTGAACGGCGAGGCGATCCGTCCGGAGATGGACCCGATGTTCACGATCCGGCCGCGCGCGCGGCGGATCGCGGGCAGCATCGCCTGGGTCACGGCGTGGAGCCCGACGACGTTGACCTCGAGCTGCCGCCGCAGCTCCGCCGGCGGCAGATACTCGAGCGGCCCCCCGACGGCGATCCCGGCATTGTTGATCAGGGCGTCGAGCCCACGATCTCCGACGGATTCCTCCACGTCACGGCGAGCGTCCTCGATCTGGTTACCGTCGGTGACATCGAGCCGGAGCCACCGCACCCGATCGGAAGTCCGGGCGCGGAGGCGCTCCCCGTCCTCCGGGCGCCGAATGCCCGCGAAGACGAGATACCCCATCGCGTGCAGCCGCTCGGCGCAGGCCGCGCCGATGCCGGTCGACGCGCCGGTGACGAGCGCGCTCCGAAGAGGGGCAGGCATCGGGGAAATGTAAGGCGGAGTCGTGACCCGACCGGCAGGGTTCCGAGCCGTCGGAGTTACCGAGGGACGATGCGTCGCCGCAGGGTGCGCACGCCGTCGGAGAGCTCGAGGTCCAGGGTCCGGCTCGACGCGGCCACGCGGGCGGAGCCACCGCGGGCGAAGGACAGCACTTGCCCGCTGCCCGCGTCGCGCACGAGCGCCATCGGGAACCGCCCTGCGTTCCAGGACAGCTCGACCTCGCGGGCACCGCGCCGCTCCGCGCGAGGGGCCGGATCGTGCAGCGCGCCGGAGGTGCGGCGGGCAGCCGAGCGGCCCGCGGCCAGCACACGGACTTCGGCGAGCGCGGCGGCGCGCGCGGAGTCGAGCGGCACGACGAACGCGAAGTGCCGCTCGGCTGCGCCCGGGAGGTCGCCCACGCCGTCGGCCTCGAACGCCACGGCCGCGATCAGCCCGCCGGCAGCATCCCGGAGCTCCGCCCGGTGCGGACCCCCCGCGGCGACGTTGTCGGCACGGGGCGCCACGCGAAATGCGGGCTCGAGCACCACACCCGCCGCGGTGATTCGTCCCCAGACGAGGAGCCCCTCGTTCGACGGTCCCGGGGCCGGGGGCGCCGCCGTCGGAGAGCTCTCGCGGTAGGCGAGCATCCCGATCCAGCTGTAGTCGCTCACCCAGTCCGGACTGCAGTAGCCCATCAGGTCCGCCGTGTTCGGGGCCTTCGGCGCGAGCGCCGTGAGATTCACCCCCCAGACGCCGATCTGCCCGCTGGGATGGGGGAAATTCGGATCGGACGTGCCGACGTTGCCGCAGGGCGCGTGGGCACGACCCAGGTTGTGGCCCAGCTCGTGGGCCATGATGCCGGACCCGCTCGGCAGCCGATCCCAGCCCACCGCCGTGCGCGCGGCGCCGCCCACGTACCCCATGCCCGCGATGCCGCTCGTGTAGCTCGCCTTGACCACCCCGTAGTAATACCGCGAGCTCCCGTCGGCCGAGCGGAGCGCCGACAGCTCGCTCAGGATCGTGCCCCAGGCGCCGTTCTCGTTGTCGCTGTCGACCGCGGGCGCCGTCGTCGTGTAGGGCGCCCGGATGTCGGCGTCGTACGCGGCCACGGGGAGCATCAGCCTGGTGTCGCCGAGGAACGTCTCCTTGTTGAGCTCGGTGACGTTGCCCTGGAGCCCGTTCACCTGCTGCAGCACGGGAACGAACCGCACGGTGAACACGGGCAGCGACCGCACGTCCACCGGCTGGGCCGTGCCCGACGCGGGAAAGTGGTTGTCAGCCTCGCTGGCTTCCGGCACCGCGAAGGTGGGATCGACGTCCGCCAGAACCCGAAGACCGGGTTGCACCAGCGCGGCGGGGACGAGGACGTTCCAGGACGAGGAGAGCGACCCCTGGTCGGGCGCGAGCGGGACGCCGGAGACGGCCGCGGAAATGACCGTGGTCTGCACCAGGGACGAGCCCTGATAGAGCCGCGCCCGCACGCTCGGCTGGACGGCATTGAACTCGTTCGCCACGACGAAGACGCGAAGGTACGCGTTACGTCCCGCCACGAGGGGGACGGATCCATCGAAGCGCTGCACCGCCTGGGTCAGGTAGGCGCCGGCGATCGTGAGGTTGAGCGTGGTATTGCCCGAAGGTGGCGGAGGAGACACCGCGTTGTACGCGACCAGCACCGCGCCGGTCACGCTGCTCGAGACCGTCTTCGCCTGGCTCGGCGGATTGGCGGTGTAGGTCACTCCGCCGTTCGTGACGTCCGACGCGGTGACGGTGTACCCGCCCGGCGAAAGTCCCGTGATGGTCATGGACTCCTGCACCGCCTGGCTGAACCCGTCAGGGCCGGTGACGACGATTCCGGCCGTCACGCCGGCCGGAAGCCCCGACACCGTCACCGTGAGGGCGCCCGTCGTGGGCGGCTCGACGCTCGTCGGCGGCCCGTCGCCGCCGCCGCAGGCGGCAAGTACGACCGCCCCGGCGACGAGCGTCCGGGTCCGGCGGAACGCGAGGGCGAGCTCCGTGATCCTGGTCACCCGCATCAGCCTGCACCTTCACCCAAGTGGTTGAAACGCTTGGCGAACGCTCTGCCCCGGGCACCGCGTCCCCGAACGGCGGCGCATGGTCACTGGTGGACCGGGCAGAAGGTATGCCGGGATGGAGCGAGGTGGTACAACACGGCGGCCAGGCTCAATCCGGGAAGGCATCTTGCGGAGCGCCTCCCCGGGCGCGTCAATTTAACCGCTCCCACCGTCATTCCCACCCCGGAGGCCCGATGGCCGACCGACGCGCGTTCCTCGCCTCTCTCGCCGGGGCGTCCGCCGCCCTGCCTGCTTTTCGATCGCGCGCGATCGCGGAGGTGCGGCGCGCGGCGGAGGTCGCGGGCGGCCGCCCCGCGGCAGACGTGGCGGACGACGAGGCGTACTGGAGCACCATCCAGCGCGCGTTCGACACGGACCGAACGATGGTGAACCTGAACAACGGTGGCGTCTCTCCCACGCCGAGCCACGTGCTGGACGCGATGATCCGGGATCTCAGGTTCAGCAACGAGCTGCCGGTCTATCACATGTGGGCGGTGCTGGAGCCGCGCATCGAGAGCGTCCGCCGTGACCTCGCCCGCGACTTCGGCTGCGATCCCGAGGAGCTGGCCATCACCCGGAACGCCTCCGAGGCGCAGGAGATCATGATCTTCGGACTCGATCTCCGCCGGGGCGACGAGGTCATCGTCACGACCCAGAACTATCCCCGCATGCTCACGAGCTGGCGCCAGCGGGCACGCCGCGACGGCATCGTGCTCAGGGAGATCACCTTCACGGTTCCGCCGCCCTCCCAGGAATACATCGTGGAGCGCTTCCGGGAGGCGATCACCCCGAGGACCCGGGTGATCGAGGTCACCCACATCACGAACCTGACCGGGCAGATCCTGCCGGTGAAGGAGATCGTCGACCTGGCCCGGCCGCGGAACATCGAGGTCTTCGTCGACGGGGCCCACGCCTACGCGCACTTCCCCTTCACGCGCGACCAGCTCGGCTGCAACTACTACGGCACCAGCCTCCACAAGTGGCTGCTCGCTCCGGTCGGGACGGGCTTCCTCTACGTGCGGCGGGACCGGATCAAGGGGCTCTGGCCGCTGATGGCCGCGCCGGCGGACATGGACGGGAACATCCGGAAGTTTGAGGAGATCGGCACCCATCCCGCGGCGAACCACAACGCCATCTCGGCGGCCCTCGCCTTTCACCGCGCCATCGGGGCCGAGCGCAAGATCGCCCGCCTGCGCTACCTCCGGGACCGCTGGGCCAGGCGCCTCACGGCCGAGAGCGACCGGATCCGCGTCCTCACCCCGCTCGACTCACCCCACGCCGGAGCGATCGGCTTCTTCACCGTCGCCGGCATGGACATGCCGAAGCTCCACACCTGGCTGCACGAGAAGTACCGCATCGTCACGACGCCGATCACCCACCCCGAGTTCACGGGGATCCGCGTGACCCCGAACGTCTACACGACGCCCGACGAGATCGATCTCTTCGCGGAGAAGGTGCTGGAGGCGGTGACGAAGGGGCTGGCCTGACCCGCCGGATCAGGCCCTCGGAAAGAGGCGGGTGTAGATCGCCCGGAGCGGGCGCCCGACGACCGGGTGCTCGTAGAGCCCGCGCAGGGATTCCAGCGCCGCCCGGCGGCGCCGAACCGACGCCGTTTCCGCCTCGATCCGGCGCGTCAGCTCGCGGCTCAGCTCCACGGTAATCGTCGGCCCGTCGGGCGACATCCCCAGCGCGGCGAACCCATCGCGGAGCCGGGCGTGGAAGGCCAGCCGGCCCTGCTCCCTCAGGCTCTGGATCTCCGGCTGGAGCGACTTGGGGGGCTTCCGGGGATCGCGACCGATCGTCGGGTTGAGATTGATCTCCCACGCCTGCGGCCTTCCATCGCGCACGCCGTAGTCGATCCGGCCGTATTCGGCCCCCATGATCTCGAAGACCCGCCGGATCCACCCCTCGTGCGGGTTGGTCTCCACGTAGGCGAGCGACTCCCGCACGAGGGCGAGCGTGGGCTCGTCTCCCGACGACTTGATCATCCAGCGATGACCGGCCATGACGTGGGCCGGGACGATCGCGTCCCCCACCCGGAACGCGCCGTACTTCCGGTAGACTCCTTCCGCATCCGCGGTATCGCAGAACTCCACGATCAGCAGGTCCCCCGGCCGGTAGCCCCGGAGGCGCAGCGCGGCCAGCGCGCGCCGGAGCTGCCGCATGGAGGACAGGAGGCGCGTCTTGGGTCCCGTGTGCCGGCCCGCCTCCCGCACGAATACCGGAAACCGGTCGACCCGATGGGGCTCCTCGGCGGGCCAGACGCGATAGTCGTTGACCCCCTGCTCGGCCAGCGCCTGAAGGAGCGCCGGTCGCAGGAGGATCCGGCGCGGATCGTTGAGGAGGGGAACGCCCGGGAGCGCGCGGGCGAGCTGGTCGCGGATCTCCGCGACCGCCTCGCGCTGGGCCTCGGTGAGCTGGTCCAGCCCCGAAAAGAGATGCGCTCCCGGGCGCAGCTCCATCCGCGGAGCGATGTCCTCGTAGAGCTGCACCGCAAAGCGGTCCGCGATCGCCGCGCCGCGGTCCCGCATGTAGTTGCCGATGCCGAAGCTGCCCTGCCGGTCCACCCAGAACGTCGTCACGGCGCCGCTCGTGCCACTCCCTCGGGAACCGCGGCGGGATCGTTCGCAAGGACGGACGGGGCGGTCGCGGGCGCCGGTCCGGTCCACCGGGACAGAATGACGTTCACGGTCATGTAGCCGGTGGCATTGAGCACGGTCATGAAGACGTCCGTCACGACGGTCGTGGCGCCCAGCAGCACAACGTACTCGGGAGGGATACCGGCGGCCACGTAGGCCGGGAGACTCCGCAATCCGGAAGTGACCCGGGGCACGCCCGGGGTGGTGGGACTCAGCAGCAGGATCGTGGCGAGGAAGATGACGACCTGTCGGACATCGAGGGTCACGCCGAGCACTGCCGCGAGGAAGATCAGCTTGCAGGGGTTGGAGACCGCCCGGGAGAGCTTGAGCGTCGCTCCGGCGAGCGGGATCACCGAGGCCGAGACGGCGGGAGACAGCCGGAGGTCGCCCTCCGCCGCGCGCAGCAGCGCGGGGATCGTCGCGAGCGAGGACCGCGAGGTCGCGGCGGCAATCTGGGACGGGACCATCGCGCGGGCGAAACGGCCGGGAGAAATCCCTCCCAGGAGCGACGCGAGCGGATAGAGTGCGGCCAGGGCCAGGAGCAGGCAGGTGATCTCCACCGCCGTGAAGCCCACAAGGATGCCGCCGACCCGGGCGCCCGAATCCAGCGCGGTGCGGTATCCGAGCGCGAGGACCACCA
The DNA here is from genome assembly GCA_050733195.1 of Gemmatimonadales bacterium. Taxonomy (GTDB): domain Bacteria; phylum Gemmatimonadota; class Gemmatimonadetes; order Gemmatimonadales; family GWC2-71-9; genus JABFSM01. The sequence continues at coordinate 13,959 of JBOHSH010000023.1, read as the reverse complement.
GCGGCGTCACCAGGAGGGTCCACTCGACCAGCACGAACGTCGCGCCGGACACCGCGCGGAAGAGGCTCTGCAGGGTGCCCTGCAACTCGGGGCCGAGCCGCCGGGCCGCGAGCCCGAAGGCGACCGCAAACACCATCAAAGGAAGCAGGTTGTCGGTCGTGGCCGCGGCGACGAGGTTCGGGGGCACCAGGGTGTCCACCCAGGAGACCGATCCTCCGGGGGCTGCGGCGCCGGTGATCGCGGTCTCCGCCGTCGCCGGCGGCACCGCGATCGCATCGAAGAGGCCGAACGAGGCTGCTCCCAGCATCACCCCGACCGTCAGCAGCACGATGACGATGAAGCTTCCGGCGAACACCACCGGCGTGAGCGCGCCGAGCCGGCCCGCCCTGGTCTGCTGGCCGAACCCGGACGCGAGCGCGAGATAGAGCTGCGAAACCACCAGGGGGACGACGAGGATCCGGAGCGCGTTCGTCCAGGCCCGGATCAGGCCGCCGGCAAGGGGAACGAGGAGCTCTCGTCCGGGATCCCCCAGGCTCGGTGAGAGCACGCCCAGCGCCACTCCGATCGCGAGTCCGAGGAGCGACCCGATCGTGAGCGTGCGAAGCGAGCGTCCGGCCATCGCTGCCGGTAGCTCTGGGCGAGGCAATTCCGGCATGGGACCCCGGGTGATCCTGCGAGCGTTCGAGCCTGCCGTACCGGTCTCTTATGCAGGCAAGAATGCTGCCGCGCAAGAGAGACGCCCGGCCTCCCCGGGGAGACCGGCGTCCAAACACACTACCGGCAACGAGTTAGCTCACCTTGACCTGCTTCATCATTCCGAGGACGAGGTGTGGCTTGCCGGCCGCATCCGGGATGAAGCAGATGAGTCCGTAATCGCCGGCCTCGAGGGTGACGACGACGGTGGCCCCCTTCCCCTTGCTCAGCGGCGAAACGCCGTCAATCGCGGATCCCGGCGGCGGCCCCTCGGGCTTCTCGGCATACCTGGCCATATCCTCGACGGTCTTGCCGGGATTGAGCTTGAAGAAGACGAGCTCGTGCGGCTGGTCCGCGGCGTTCTGGATGCGGATCACGTGCCGCCCGGGCGTGAGCGGGGCGCTGAACTGAAAGTCGTAGTCGGTGAGCGTGACGGTGACATCGGGCGTCGGGAGCGCCGCCGAGGACGTGCCGGCCACGACCGTCAGCGGCCGTGCCATCCCCTTGGCCACGTGCGGCGTGCCGTCGGGCGACGGGATCACGCAGACGACCGCGTAGCCGCCTGCCGGAAGATCCACCGTGGCTTCGGCGTCGCCGCTCGGCTCGGCCGGGTTAGGCCCGCCGAGGAAGACCGCATCCGGCGGCGGAGGGCTGCCCGGGCTCATCCGCCCGAGGAAGTCCTGCATGCTCATGCCGTCCGGCAGGCGGATCAGGACGACGTGATGAAACTCCGAACCGCTGGTGTTGGCCAGCCGGAAGGTCGTGACGCCGGCGGGAATGGTGTCCGGCATCTGGAACGCATAGTCGGTCGCAGTGATCTGAACGACCGGAGGGCTCGCCGGCGCCGAAGCCTGCTCTGCCGGCCTTTCGGTTCCGGCACAGGCGACGAGGCCGGCGGCGAGGGCCACGAACGGGAAACGGGAACCCAGCTCGGTGCGATGCATGGAATGAATGACTCCGGGTCGCCGGGAGGCCGGCGGATGGGGTGAGCCAGCGCCATGAGAGAACTGGTTGCGAGCGTGATCGGTCTCCTGTCGCGGTACGCCCGCCGGCGCATATTCTAACGAGGGGTGCTTCGGTCAACCAAGGGGTTTTCGTGAGACTGTCCGGAATCGCCGCCGTCGTGCTGGGCTTCGTCGGCGCGCTGTCCTGGTGCGGAACCTCGGACCCGGTCACGCCGAATCCGAGCGCGGACTCGGTGCCGACCCGCGCACTTTCGGATCCTGGGACGTGGACCTATCTCGGGTTCGCGGGCGGCCGCTATCCCGATGGAGAGATCATGCCGTCCGAGCACCATACCTCGGGCGTCATGCTCGCTCGCGCCGTCGTCCCGCTGGATGGATCCGGAGCGCCGAGTTCCGGCGGCCGCATCGTGCTGCTCTCGATCGGGATGTCGAACACGACTCAGGAGTTCTGTTCCGGCGGCCCTGCCGGATGCGCCGCGGGCTCCTTCGTCGGTCAGGCCCGGGCCGATCCGGCCGTCCGCAGCGGCGACCTCGTTCTCGTGGACGGGGCCCGGGGCGGCCAGACCGCGGGAACCTGGGACGAGCCGAGCGATCCCAACTACGACGGGGTTCGGGACAACCGGCTCCTTCCGGCCGGCGTGACGGAGCGCCAGGTGCAGATCGCCTGGGTCAAGGTCGCCAACCCGCAGCCGACCGTCTCGCTGCCCGCGAGTGGCGCCGACGCGTATCGGCTGGTCGGACAACTCGGGGGCATCGCCCGGGCGCTGCGCGTCCGGTATCCGAACCTCAAGCTGGCGTTCTTCTCCAACCGGACGTATGCGGGTTACGCCACCACCTCCCTCAATCCGGAGCCTTACGCCTATGAGTCGGGCTTCGCGGTGAAGTGGGCCATTCAGGCCCAGATCACCCAGATGGCCGGCGGCCCGACCGACCCCCGGGCCGGCAACCTGGACCGGGACATCCTCGCCCCCTGGATGGGATGGGGTCCCGACCTCTGGGCCAACGGCACCAGCGGCCGCGCCGATGGCTTCTCGTGGGAGCGCGGCGACTTTGCCGCCGACGGAACCCATCCTGCCGCCGCGGGCGTGCAGAAGGTGGGCCGGCTGCTGCTCGGCTTCTTCAAGGGCTCGCCGCAAACGCGCTGCTGGTTCGTCATCGGAGGTGTCTGCTCCTGACGGTCCGCATTCTCTTCCTCGCATGCGCGCTCGCCGGCCTCGCCGCCTGCGGCGACGGATCGCCGCGCCGGACGCTCGACGCCGTGAAGGCGACCCTCACTCCTCCGGCGATCCCGCCCGATACCGTTCCCGAGATGGTCGACTACGATGCCGATCTGGGTGTCAACGTCGATGCGATGAAGAAGCTGCCGGCCGGCGTCCTCTATGAGGACGTCACGGTGGGCGCCGGCGACGAAGCGGCCCCCGGCGACGAGGTCGATCTGCGCCTCGTCGGGTGGCTGCCCGACGGAACCAGGATCGACAGCCTCGGCATTACGGTGCGGCTGGGCGCCGGAGACCTCCTCCAGGGCCTGGAGGCGGGAATCCCCGGAATGCGAACGGGCGGGCGACGAAAGCTCGTCATCCCCCCCGGGCTGGCCTACGGTGGCGAGGGCCGGGACGGCGTTCCGGCACAGGCCGTAGTGGTCTACGACGTGGAGCTCTTCGCGGTGCGGCGCTGAGCCGCTACCGCTCCCGCCCTCTCGGCCGCGTCTTGGCGCGCGTCTCCGCTTCGGCCGCCGCCTTCCTCAGCATCCGCTCCGGGCTCACCGGGTTCGCCCCGGGCCTCGGCGTCCCCATCTTGAGCGAGACCTGTCCCTGCTCCATGGCGATCGTCACCGGCCGGCCGCCGCGGACCTCGTAGGCACCCAGCACTTCTTCCCCCACGGTAGCGCCGGGCTTCACCCGTTCCTTGAGCGCGTCGCGGCTCGGGAGACCCTCGACGGAGAGAAACCGCGTCCCGCTCGCGCTCTGCAGCCGAACGAGCACGGCGAACCGCGAGGCGGCCAGGTTTCGGATCGATCGCAGCTCCTGCGTGCCGGCGATCTCGCGGGCCCACCGGAGCGTCTCGTGCTCCTGCGGAGAGAGCCCGGGAGGGGCCTGAGCATCCGGTCTCCCGACGGGCACCTGCCCCGAATGGCTGATGTGCTTCTCTGCGCGCGAGCGGCGCAGGCGCTTGAGATACTCCGGTTCCTCGGTCACACGGCGCTCCGGCGGCATTCCAGGATTTCAGGACGCTCTAGGATACTCGCGGCCGGGGCGCCGGAGAAGGGTCGGCGGACTGGAGGCCTAGGGAATCAGATAGAGGGAATCCTGCCTCCGGAGGACCCAGCGCGGCTTCCCGTCGGCTCCGATGAAGAAGTCCTCCTCCATGGCCATGCGCACCGGCTGGCCGCCCCACTCGGCCACCGGTGTCGTGACCTGCAGCTCGCTCGAATACCACATGTCCGGCACGACGCGGTGATCCCCGCGTCCGGGCACGCCCTCCTGATAGTCCCAGAGACCGATGAGCGGGCCGGCGCCGTGCCCGTGCATCCCCACCGGATGACTATAAAGGGTGCCGTCCAGCCCCGCGGCGCGCATCTTGGCGAGAGCCCCGGCCAGGACTTCGTTGCCGCTTCGGCCCGGGCGCACCTCCTCGAACAGGATGTCCTGGAGCCGGTTCGCGTTGGCGAGCGCCCGGCGGATTCCCGCCGGAGCCTCCCGCTCGCCGTCCTTGAGCACGTAGGCGTTGTGTTGCGTGTCGGTATTGAGCCGGAGCGCGGTGATGCCGACGTCGCAGTGGAGGACGTCGCCGCGCTGGATGACCGCATCGGCGCCGATCTGCTCGTCCGTGGCTCCGGCGCGCTGCACGCTGATGGACGGCTGGAACCAGGTGCCCAGCCCGAGATCGTTTACGCGCTGCCGCCACCACCAGACCAGATCGCTCGTCCGGGTGACGCCGGGGCGGATCGTGCGGCCGGAGAACATCTCCCCGATGAGCTGGTGCACCAGCTCGGTCATCCGGACGAAGACCGGCTCCTCCTCGGGGAGCCGGGTGGCGATGAAGTCCACGGGGAGGCCTTCCGCCGGCTTGAAGCGGGAGGCCCAGGGCTGGCCGAGCGCCATGGTCATACCCTCGAGCTCGCCGGCCGACAGCCCGTCCGCGAAGGCGAAGACCCGGGAGACGTTGATGCCGATCACCCGCGGATTGCGCTCCTCGACGACGCGCTTGAGCACCTGCCACTGCTCGTCGCCCCAGAGCTCGGCCTGCCGGCCCGCCACGCCGGCGCCGCCGGTAATCGGCTTCGTGCTCCGCACCGCCTGGTAGACGCCCCCCTGCGAGCTGCCGCCGAGGGCGATCCGCTCGACGCCCTTCTCGGCTCCGCGGTCGAAGAAGACGTAGATCGTCCGGCGGCGCGCGGCGAACGTCTCCGGCGCGACGATCGACGTGAAGATCGGGTCCTCGTTGTACTCCCGCATCGGCACGACCCACATGTCGATGCCGTACCGGCGCATGAGCGGCGGCAGCACCGTTTCCATCCGCCGGGCCAGCCATTGCTGTTGCAAGGCCGCCTGCTCCCGCAGCGTACCGAGCGGACGGGTCTCGGTGCGGGTGAGCGCGAGCTGCTGGGCCGACGCCGGAGCGGCCGCGACGGCCAGGAGGAGCGCGAGGGCCCGTCGTGCGGACGTCATCAGAAGACGGTGTAGGCGGGCGGCGTCACCCCGTGGATCCGGAGATACGGCACCGTCTGGCCGAGCGTCCAGGGGAAATGGTCGAGCAGGAGCAGCAGGGCGCGATGCATCGGCATCCGCCGGCCGAAGAGGCTCACTTCCTTCACCAGGTCGGCGTCGGTCAGGCCGTTGATCATCTCGATGGTGTGATCCATCGCCTTGGTGGCCATCTCCCGGAGCGCCGCCTTGTTGCGGCGGTACACGGTCGAGTCGCCCATCGGGGGGACGCTGCGATTCCCGGCGATGAGCATGTGGGCGATGTTGGCGTCCGACAGGGAGGCGTGCTCGATCTGCTCGGCGAAGTTTCGGACGCCGGGCGTCGGCCTCCAGGTGAGCATCGAGTCGGGCGCCGCGTCGACGTACTTGAGCAGGAAGGTCTTCTGGTGCTCGAGGATGGCGGTGAACGTGGCCTTGGACATGTGTTGCGCGCGGGCGGGAACGGCCACGAGCGCGGCCAGCACGGCCAGCACGGGAATGCGCATCGGATGCCTCCGGTAGGGTTCGGGCCGCACCGGCCCGGGGACGGTGAAGTTGCGCCGGGACGGCGCGCCCGGCAAGCTCTCGCTCTTGCGTCCATCACTACGGCGGGTGACGTTACCCGCGTTTCGCCGCCCGAGTCATCGCGGTTTTCCACGCACCCGGAGCGCCATGCGACCGCTCGCCGTCCTGGCTGGAGCCCTGCTCGCGGCGATCCCCGCGAACCTCGGGGCCCAGGGGCACGAGGCTCTGGCCGCGACCCGCGATCCGGTCTCGCAGAGCATCGTGGGGCTGGTCATCGTTCTGGTCTTCGCCGTGCTGGCCCGCGAGACCGCGCACCGGGTCCTGGTGATCTTCGCCGCGGTGGCCCTGCTCTTCCTGGTCACCTACCTCACCCCCTACCACCTCCTCCCGTTCGCGGCGGCCCACCGCGCGCTCGACCTGAACGTGCTGCTGCTGCTCGCGGCGATGATGGCGATCGTCGGGGTCCTCAAGACCACCGGGGTGTTCTCGTGGGCCGTCGCCCGGCTGCTGCAGCGGGCCGGCGGGCGGCCGGCGACGCTCCTCGCCATCGTGATGTGGTTCACCGGGCTCCTGTCGAGCGTCCTGGACAACGTCACGACCGTGATCTTCGTGAGCCCCATGGCGCTCGAGATCGCCCGGGCCACCCGCATCGCTCCGGTCGCGATCCTGCTGCCGATGGTGATCGCCTCCAACGTCGGCGGCACCGCCACCCTCATCGGCGATCCGCCCAATATCCTGATCGGGTCCGGCGCCGGACTCTCCTTCCTCGACTTCGTCGAGAACCTGACCGTTCCCGTCCTCTGGATGCTCGTGGTGATCGTTGCCTGGTCGCGGCGATACTACCGGCGGGAGCTCGTCCCGTCCGCGGTCGCCCGAGAAGAGGTCATGGTACCCCCGATCGAGCAGCCCGAGCTCCTGCGGTGGGGCCTCGCCATCACGGCCGCGGTCTTCGTCGGGTTTTTCACCCACACGATCACGGGGATGCCCGTCGCGGTGCCGGCGGCGGTCGGGGCATCCGCGATCCTGATTGCCCAGGACATCATCTATCTCCGGACCCACCACCCCTCGATGCACGAGCGGCTGCACGGCATCCTGAACGTGATGGAGAAGGAAGTCGAGTGGCCGACGTTGGCCTTCTTCGCGTTCCTCTTCATGGCAGTGGGCGCGGCGGTCGAGACCGGATTGATCGATACGGCGGCGGGCGGTCTTGCGGCGTTCATCCAGTGGGGACGGGCGAGGTTCGGACTCTCCGAGACCGCGACGCTCCTGTTCGCGTGTCTCCTGATCTGCTGGGTCAGCGGCCTGCTGTCGGCCTTCATCGACAACATCCCGTACGTCGCGGTGGCCATCCCCATCATCGCGCGACTCACCGGCGAGCTCACCGGCGACGTCGAGGCGCTCTGGTGGGCGCTCTCCCTCGGCGCCTGTCTCGGCGGCAACGGGACGCCGGTGGGCGCATCAGCGAATGTGACGGTGATCGGGCTCGCCGAGAAGGCCGGAACCCGGATCACCTTCGCCGAGTTCGTGCGCTACGGCGCGTCGAGCGCGACGATCACCCTCGTGATCGCGAGCCTCTTCCTGGCCTCGCATCTCTTCGTCGGGAAGTGGTCGACGTTCACCGCCGGAGGGATCGGCGTGGCGCTGGTGCTGGGCCTGCAGGTCGCGAGTGCGAGGGCTCGACGGTTGACGGTTGACGGTTGACGGTTGACCGGAGGATCGGACGGACATCGGGCTCCTGGTCAACCGTCAACCGTCAACCGTTCACCGTTTCTCTCCCCATCATCCGCAGATAGTTCCGGTCCCAGGCGGCCGGAATGCTCTCCCGCGCCGAGTAGGGCCCGGGCGCATAGCGTCGCGACGCGATGCCGAGCTGGCTCCGGGCCACGATGTCCCAGTCCTGCCGGTTCGTCACGTCCCAGAACTCGATGGCATCCTGGGGATTGAACGCCGGGTCTCCCTCGTTGTCCGGATGGAACAGCCACTCGGAATCCACCAGGGTGAGGGTCGGGGTCACCGGAGTGATCAGGTAATAGTTGACGTAATCCGGCTGGATGCTGAGCAGGAAGTTCGGCATCAGCGAGTAGTAGAACGCGCGGCGCCGGTCCTCCAGGGAGAGATCCGGGTCGATCGGCTTCGCGCACGACCGGCCGGACATCGTGGCGCTCGTGTTGGGCGGAGTGAGCTCCATGTACCCGCCGAGGAACGGACCTTCCACCAGATCGTTGGCGCCGCTCTGGTACGGCAGGACCTCCGAGAGCTGGGGATGGATGATCGGGCAGTGCAGGCACTCCGAGTAGTTCTGGAAGACGAGCTTCCAGTTGGCGCGCACTTCGTAATGCGCCTGGTGGCCGGGCGTGAGCCGGGGCAGGTGGAACCGGCGGAAGCGCGTGAGCACCGGCGCGAACGCCGACTCGAAGGGCTCCGGCTCCGTGCCGATGTTCACGAAGACGAATCCCTCCCACTCCGCCGTGGCTGCGGTGTGCAGCGGATAGTCCTTCTTGTCGAACCCCTCCACGTCCTGCATATGCGGCGCCCCGATGAGCCGCCCGTCGGTGGTCCAGGTCCAGGCGTGATAGGGACACTGGATGGTCTCGGAGAAGTGCCCCTCCGGCTCCATGCAGATCCGGGTGCCCCGATGCCGGCAGACGTTGAAGAACGCGCGGAGCGTGCCGCCGCGGTCGCGCAGCACGACCATCGACTCACCGGCGACGGTGCGGACGAGGTAATCGCCCGGCCGGGCGAGGCGGTCGGCCCGGCCCACGCAATGCCATTGGCGGGGAAAGAGCCGCTCCTGCTCCTCGGCGAAGATCTCCGGAGCGGTGCAGTACTCGCCGGGGAGCGTCCGGGCTCCCTGCCGGAAGGAGGTCGTCGTGCGATGGTAGGTCGTCATGGTCCGCTTCTCCGTCGCCCCAGCCGTGGTCCGTCCCGGAGCGCCCGTCGCGCCGCGAGCCATCCCGGACCGCCCGGAATCCCGGGGCCGGGGTGGGTGCCCGCGCCGCAGAGGTAGAGTCCGTCGATCGGCGTCGCGTAGCGGCCGCAGCCGGCCACGGGACGCATGAAAAGTATCTGGTCCAGGCCCAGCTCTCCGTGCGAGGGCGCCCCCTCGGTCAGGCCGTAGCGCTCCTCGAGGTCCTTCGGGGTGAGGACGACGCGGCGCAGCACGCGGTCGCCGAATCCGAGGGCGACCGCGGCGATGGCGCGCTGCACCTGGTCGCCGAGCGTGGCGGCGCGCGGCTCGTCCCAGGTCTCCCCGCCGCGGAGCGCGTACGGCGTCCATTGGACCCTGGCCACCAGCACGTGCTTCCCCGCCGGCGCGAGCGCGGGGGAGGCGATCGTCGGCACGCTCACTTCCACATGGGGCTGCTCGGCCACCAGTCCGTATTTCGCCGCATCGTACGCCCGCTCCATCCCGGCGAGGGTCGGCGTAAGCGTCACCACGCCGGTGAGCGCCTGCTCCGGATGCGGCAGGCCCGGGAATCCCGGCAGCCCGTCGAGCGCGAAGAGCACCCGCGACTCCACGCCGCGGAACCGGATGTTCCGGACCGCGAGGAGCAGCTCCGGGTCGAGCCAGACCGGATCCACGAGGTCGAGCAGCGTGCGGGCCGGATCGGCGCTCGAGAGCACCACGGGCGCGTCGAGCTCTTCTCCGCTGGTGAGGGCCACCCCGACGACCCGGTCGTCCCGCACCAGGATTCGTTCCACCTCGGCGCCCGTGCGAATCGTCACGCCGCGGGCGCGCGCGGCCGCCCAGAGCGCGACCTGCAGGTCCTCCGGTCCGCCGGGCCAGGAGCCGCGCCCGCGCATCGTGCCGCTCGGCGCTCCGACCAGGTGGTGCAGGAGCACGAACGCGGTACCTCCGGAGCGCGGCCCCTGTCGGATCCCCTGCACCCCGCCCGACGCGATGGCGGCCTTGAGCGCCTCGGTCTCGAACCATTCGTCCAGGAGCTCCTCGACCGGCATCGGCAGGATCCGGAGCAGGTCGATCATCCGGCGCCGGCCGAGCCCGCGGGCCCTTCGTCCGAGCGCCGCGAGCGCGAGCAGCTCCCGCGGGCCCCGCGCGCCGATGTCCGGCGCCGGCCGCTCGTACAGCCGGGCCAGAAAGCCGTGGAGGTCGGCGACGAGCGCGACAAACGCGCCCCATCGATCGGCGTCGCGGACGGAGCAGCGCCGGATCGCGGCGGCGGCGAGCTCGGGGCTGCGTGGCACCGGGAGGAACTCGCCGGGCCCTGCGGCGACCGTGAGGGGGATCTCGTGCGGCACCGGCTCGAGCCCGCCGAGGCCGAGGCCGTCGCGCACGGCCGGGGGGATCCACCCCGCATCGATGTCGAGGGGCGCGACCCGGAATCCGGGAGCGATCTCGATGGTGCGACCCATCCCGCCCGGCGCGTCGGCCCGCTCGAGCAGCAGCACCGAGCGCCCGGCCTTCCCCAGCGCGGTCGCGGCCACGAGGCCGTTGGCCCCGCCGCCGATCACGATCGCGTCGAAGGAAGACGTCGTGGTCACCGGCGCGACCGGATGATCTCGAGCGCGGCCAGCCGTCCGCTCGCGCCCATGATCCCGCCCCCGGGGTGCGTTCCCGCGCCGCATTGCCAGTAACCGGCGACGGGCGTGCGATACCGCGACCAGGCGGAGGTGGGCCGCAGGAAGAAGAGCTGCTGCAGCGCGAGCTCGCCCTGGAAGATGTTGCCCTCGGAGAGTCCGGTGATCCGCTCGATGTCGAGCGGGGTGAGCACCTGCCGGCCGAGGATCAGCGGCCGGATGTTGGGCGCGTAGCGGGCGAGCGTGTCGATCACGGCGTCTCCGAACGCCTCGCGCCGCTCGTCGGTCCAGCCGCCGTGCAGGTGATAGGGCGCGTACTGGACGAAGATGCTCATCACGTGCTGTCCGGGCGGCGCCATCCCCGGGTCGATCATCGACGGCAGCACGATGTCCATGTACGGGTGCTCGGAGAACTCCCCGTGCTTGGCGTCGTCGTACGCCCGCTCGAGGTACTCCAGGCTGGGCGAGATGGAGATCGCCCCGCGGAGGTGCGGCCCCGGGCCCGGCAGGCAGGTGAAGCTTGGCAGCCCCGCGAGGGCGAGGTTCACCTTGCCGGACGACCCGCGGAACTTGAACCGCCGGACGTCGTCGACGACGTCCGCGGGCATCTCCTGCGGATCGACCAGCTCGAGAAAGGTCCGGCGGGGGTCGAGCCCGGAGACCACCACGCGGGCGGGGATCTCCTCGCCGGTATCGAGCACCACGCCGAGCGCGCGGCCGCCGCGCACGAGCACCCGCTCGACCGTCACCCCGGTGCGGATGTCGGCGCCCTGGGCCCGCGCCGCGCTCGCGATGGCCTCGCTGATCGCCCCGGTGCCGCCCTTCTGGAAGCCCCACGCGCGGAACGCGCCGTCGATCTCGCCCATGTAGTGGTGCAGCAGGACGTACGCGGAGCCCGGCGATCGCGGCCCGAGGAAGGTGCCGATGATCCCGCTCGCGGATTTCGTGGCCTTGAGCGGATCGAACTCGAACCACTCGTCCAGGTAGTCCGCGCTGCTCATCGTCATGAGCTTGTAGAGCGCGTGGAAGCGCTCGGCGCCGAGCGACCGGAAGTGCCGGCCGAGGCGGAGCAGCCCCCGGAGATCGGACGGAGCGAGGGAGGCGGGATCGGGCGGCACCATCGAGAGAATCGGCTTGACCGCCATCGCCATGTGCTGCATCAGGCGTCCGAACAGCGGCGTGGCCTCCGCGTCGCGCGGCGAGTGGCGCATGAGCTCCCGGCGGTAGTCGTCGGGGTCGGGCCACGCCGCGAGATAGTCGCCGTTCTCGAGCGGGGTCACCGTGCTCTCGAGCGGGAGGATCTGCAGCCCGTGCCGCGGCAGCTCGAGATCCCGGATGATCTCGGGCCGGAGCAGGCTCACGACGTAGGAGAAGACCGAGAACTTGAAGCCGGGAAAGACCTCTTCGGTGACCGCCGCGCCGCCCACCAGCGGACGGCGCTCGAGCACGAGCACCGAGCGGCCGGCCCGCGCGAGATAGGCCGCGCAGACGAGCCCGTTGTGCCCGCCGCCCACGACGACGGCGTCGTAGCGCCGGGGCGTCACGCCCGCTTCCTTGGCGGATCGAAGAACGGGAGCGCGCGCACCACCGCGCCGGCCCGCCGGCGGTGGTGCTCGACCGTCACCTCCATCTCGAGGGCCGTGCCCGGCCGGGCGTGCGGAGCCTCGACATGCGCGAGGGCGAGGTACTGTTTGAGGATCGGTGACCAGCAGCCGCTCGTCGCATAGCCCACCCGGCGTCCGCCGCGATAGACGGGCACGCTCGTTCGCCAGGCGATCGTGGGCAGCTCGGGCGGCAGGCCGTGACGCGCGTACAGCCGTTCCAGTGAGGTCCACTCCACCTCGAGTCCCACGAAGCTCCACGCCGCCCCGCGAGCCCATTCCGCCGTGAGCGCGCGGCGCCCGGTGTAGGGTCCCTTATCGGCGGCGATGGTCCACCCGAGGTTGAGCTCGAGGGGCGAAGACTTCCGGTCCTCGATCGTGGCGCGGTGCGCCGAGAAGTAATCGACGTCGAGCATCACGAGGCCGGCCTCGATCCTCGCGATGTCGAGCGCCCAGATTCCCGCGGGCGTGATCCCGTAAGGCGTGCCCGCACTGATCAGCGCGTCCCAGAGGGAGACCGCCCGCTCTCCATCGACCCAGAGCTCGTACCCCAGGTCGCCGGTGTAACCGGTGCGCGAGATGGTGACCGGCACCCCGCCGATGGTCGTGTGGACGAGCCGGAAGTACTTGAGGCCGCCCAGGTCGGACGCCGAGGCTTGTTCCAGGATGGCGCGGGACAGCGGGCCCTGGAGCGCGAGTGCCGCGGTACGCTCCGAGACATCCTCGATCCTGACGTCGCCGTCCACGGCGCTCAGGTGCAGCCAGCGGAGGTTGGGCTCCGCGCTCGTGAGCCGGAACGTGGTCTCGTCGAGCCGGCTCACCGTGCCGTCGTCGACGATCTTGCCGTGATCGTCGCACCACGGCGTGTAGAGCACCTGGCCGACGCGGCACTTCGTCACGTCCCGGGTGACCATTCGGTCGAGCAACCGCACCGCTCCAGGCCCCGAGAGCCGGTACTTGTAGAGCGGCGAGACGTCGAAGAGCGCGGCCGCGCTCCGGATCGCGGCGTACTCCCGCTCCGGGTGCGGCTCGTAGGCGCTGGCGACCTGATAACCCGCCCACCGGCGCCAGGTCTGGGCCTGAACGAGGGGAGCGGTGCGCTCGTGAAGTGCAGTCGGCTTGAGCATGCGGCGTCAATTATAGTGGGCCGATGGTCCGAGAATGCGGCCGCTGGACCGACCCCGGGGAACCCCGATAGATTGGCGCCACCATGCACCGCCGACTCCTCGCCCCTGCTTTCGCCGCCCTCGCCGCGATCGCGCTGCAGGGCACGGCCGGGGGCGGGTTAGCGGCCCAGGAGCAGGCGGTGCGTCTTCCCTCGATTCTTCCCCTGCCGAAGCGGCCGGAGAAGCCGTTCGCCGCCCTTTCCCGGGTCGTCCTGAGCGGACGCGATTCGCTGGTGCGCGCGGCGCGGTCGCAGGTGGGAGCGCGCTACCGCCTCGGCGCGATGCAGCCGGGGCGTGCATTCGATTGCAGCGGGTTCGTCAAGTGGCTCGCCGGGCTCTTCGATCTCGACGTGCCGCGCACCGCGCGCGAGCAGGCCCGCCTGGGTCTCGAGGTCCCGCGCGACACCGCCCGGCTCCTGCCCGGCGATCTCCTCTTCTTCGGATCCGGCCGCGCGGTCACGCACATCGGCGTCTACGTCGGCGACGGCAAGTACGTCCACGCCGCCCGCCCCGGGAAGGGCGTGGTCGAGAGCGACCTCGCGCGGGCCCGGCCCTCCTATTGGAAGGGCGCTCGCCGCGTCTTCCTCGACGCCGACAGCCTCCCTGCCGCCCTCCGCTCCCTCGTCGGCATCTGAACCGCAGGGAACGGGGAGCAGGGAACGGGGAACGGGGAACAGGGAACAGGGAACGGGGAACAGGGAACGGGGAACAGGGAACGGGGAACAGGGAACGGGGAACAGGGAACAGGGAACGGGGAACAGGGAACGGGGAACGGGGAACAGGGAAC
>JBOHSH010000022.1:0-30924 GCA_050733195.1 Gemmatimonadales bacterium | reverse complement strand
GCGCAGAGCGCCCCGGGCGGACGGTCCGCGGGAGTCGAGAGCCTGGAGGAGCGGCTCCGGCGGAAGTCCACGCCGCTTGTTCGGAAGATCGCCGCAGAGCACAACCTCGATATTGCGCAGATCCCCGGGAGCGGTTTCGCCGGCCGGGTCACCAAGAGCGACGTGCTCCAGTTTCTCGAGGCTGGACCGGGAACCGCGCCGGCCGCGCCGCGCGGACGGGAGGCGGCGCCGGATCTGGGTGTCGGCGGCGGCGTGCGGGTCGTGCCCGGCCCCGAGGTCGAGCCGTGGGAAGGTGACCGGGTCGAGCCGTGGTCGCGGATCCGGAAGCTCACCGCCGATCACATGGTCATGTCGCGGCGCGTGTCGGCCCACGTCTCGAGCCTGATCGAGGTGGATTACACGCGCGTCGCCGGAATCCGCGCCCGGCGCAAGGCCGAGTACGCCGATCGCGGCGTCAACCTCACCTTCCTCTCTTTCATCGCGAAGGCGGCGGCCGACAACCTTCGGAAGCATGCGGTCCTCAATGCGGCGGTGCAGGGGGAGTCGACCATCTACCGGCGGGACATCAATCTCGGCATCGCGGTCGCGCTCGACTGGGGTCTCATCGTCCCGGTCATCCGGCATGCCGACGAGCTCTCGCTGCTGGGCGTGGCCCGGGCCATCCAGGACCTGGCCGATCGGGCGCGCACCAAGAAGCTCTCGCCCGACGAAGTGCAGAAGGGCACGTTCACCATCACCAACCCCGGCGTGTTCGGCACCGCGGTCGGGCTGCCGATCCTGAATCAGCCCCAGTCGGCGATTCTCGCGGTCGGGGCGATCACCAAGCAGCCGGCGGTGGTCACCGCCGGGGACGGCACCGATTCGCTGGCCATCCGCACCCGCGGCTTCCTCGCCCTCACTTTCGACCATCGCATCGTCGACGGGGCGGACGCCGACCGGTTCCTCGCGGACCTCCGCTCCACGCTCGAGGCGTTCCCGGACTCGGAGTCGTGACCGAGGTGCCCTGATGCGCACCCTGATGTGAGGAGCTGAATGCCCCGCCGAATCCTCGAGGTGAACGGCCAGCGGTGGAGCGTCGCCCCGGCCGGCCGGATCACCCAGTACGGCAAGGACGAATTCGCGTTGCGCTTCACCCGGCTCCACTCCGAGACCCGGGTCGAGCGTCTGGTTCGCTACTCGCCGCTCGGCGCCAAGAGCCGCGAGGCCTCGCTCGCCGAGCTGAGCGACCGCGACCTGCTCGGCCTCTTCACGGTCTCTCAGCCCGCCTGGACGACGCCCGAGCTGGAGTACGGACGCTGACCGGCGCCGGGGCCTGTATCGACCTCCACCTCCACACCACGGCGTCCGACGGCGTGCTGCCGCCGGAAACCGTGGTCCAGCGGGCGGCAGCGCTGGGGCTCCGGGCCATCGCCGTGACCGATCATGACACGCTGGAGGGCGTGCCCGGCGCCATCGCCGAAGGGGCCCGCACCGGGGTTCGCGTCGTGAGCGGCTGCGAGTTTTCCACCGCCGCGCCCTGGGGCGGGGAGATGCACGTGCTCGGGTACTTCCTCCCGCCGGAGGACGACGCGCTCCAGGGGTTCATCCGCCGCTGCCGGGACGATCGCGCCCGGCGCGGACGCGAGATGGTTCGGCATCTGCGCGCGTGGGGCATGGACATCTCCTACGAGGACCTGGAGCGGGAGGCGGCCGGAGCCGCGATCGGGCGGCCCCACCTGGCGCGGCTCCTCGCCCGCCGAGGGACCGTGGGGTCGGTCGAGGAGGCGTTCCAGGTGTGGCTGGGGCGGGGCCGCCCCGCGTACGCCGACAAGCGGCTGCCGACCTTCGCCGAGGTGGCTTCCGTCGTGCACGCGGCGGGTGGGCTCGTCTCCGCGGCCCACGTCAAGGACCGCGGCACTCGCGGCACGCTTCGGCTGCTCAAGGACCAGGGGCTCGACGCCATCGAGACGCGCCACCCCGGTCATTCCCCGGACATGCGGGCCCGCCTGACGATCCTGGCGACGACTCTGGGCCTGATGCAGACGGGCGGGAGCGACTGGCACGGCGAAGCCGAGCGCGAGGGCGGCCACTCCACGCTCGGGTCCGAGGAGGTTCCCGCCGCCTGGCTCGAGGAGCTCGAGCGCGGTCGCCCCGCCGCCAACGGTCGCCAATGAGCCGCCGCGGAGCGCCGAGCCAGGGTCCGGCGCCGCTCCGCGACGTGCTGATCGTGGGCGGCGGGTGCTACGGGACGTTCTACGCGCGTCAGCTCGAGACGGCGGTCGATCGCGGCGGGCTCGCGCTCCGCAGGGTGATCCTCATGGATCGCGACCCGGGATGTCGCGCGGCGAAGGAGCTTCCCACCTCACCTGCGCGGGAGCTCCGGACCGTCGAATGGCACGCGGGGCTCCGCGAGTTCCTTGACACGCCCGCCCCGCCGCCCGGGGAGCCCGACGACGCCGTCGTGCCCTCCCCGCTCATGCCCCATCTCTTCGCCGAATGGCTGGCCGAACGGGCTCACGCGCACTGGCCCGACCGGCCCGCACGGCTGGTGACGCCTCCGGAGCCGTTCGGCACGCCCTACGACGCCGTCGGTCCGGACGGCGTCCGCTATGTGTCCTTCGCCGACTGGATCTGTCCGACGCACTGCGTCGAGCCGCTCGTCTGCCCGATGATTCGCGGTCCCCGGACCTGGGAGATGGGAGACGCCTTCGGCGACTATGCCCGGCGGTTGGCCGGGCGGGGCGCCGTCGCCGGGCCCGCCCTGTTCACCACCCGGCACCATGCCTACGGTGTCGGGATGATCCACGCGCGGGAGATCCGCGCCGGCCTCGCGCTCCTCGCCGACGCGGGTGCTTCCAGAGACCCGATCGACCTCCTCATCGGGACCGTTTCGGCGTGCCACGGAGCCGCGAGCCTGCTCCGGATCGGTTAGGTCCGGGCGTCTCTCCGCTTTTATATTCCTCCCCTCAATGAACAGTCCCATCCTCCAGCATTTCGACGTGGTCATCGTCGGCGGCGGCCCCGCCGGGATCTGCGCCGCGATGTACGCGGGACGCGGCATGCTCAAGGCGGCGCTCCTCGAGCGGGGCGTGCCCGGCGGTGAGCTCCTCAACACGGAAAAGATCGAGGATTACCCGGGCTTCCTGAGCATCCTGGGCCCCGACCTCGCCGCCAGGATGACCGAGCACGCCCAGGCGTTCGGCGCCGACATCCGTCAGGAGAACGTGGAAGGGATTCACCGGCTGGACGACGGCACCTTCCGGGTGACGACCAGCTCGGGCGTCGAGTATCGCGCCCCCGCCGTGATCCTCACCGCCGGGGGAACGCCGACCAAGCTCGGCGTCCCGGGCGAGCTCGAGTTCGCCGGCCGCGGCGTGTCGTACTGCGCGGTCTGCGACGGCGCGTTCTTCAAGGGCGAAGTGCTGGCGGTGGTGGGGGGCGGGGATGCCGCGGTCGAGGAAGCGGACTACCTGACCCGCTACGCGTCGAAAGTGTACATCGTGCACCGGCGGGACGAGTTCCGCGCCTCGAAGATCATCCAGGAGCGGGCCTTCGCCAATCCGAAGATCGAGGTGATCTGGAATCGCCACGTCATCGAGCTGCACGGCACTGCGACCGGTCTCAAGGAGCTCGAGCTCGAGGACACGCTCACCGGCTCCCGGTCCCGGCTCGCCGCCACCGGGTGCTTCATCTTCGTCGGGTTCCAGCCGAACAGCGGGCTCATCGCGGAGCACTACGATCACGACGTCGGCGGCTACGTCCGCACCGACGAGCGGATGATGACCTCGATTCCCGGGCTGTTCGCCGCGGGCGACCTGCGCGCCCAGCTCACCCGGCAGGTCACGACCGCCGTGGGCGACGCGACGACCGCCGTGATCGCGGCGGAGAAATACCTCACCGAGCGGAAGGCCCGCCTTTCGGACGCGGCCTGACGCCGCTCGGGCGTCGATGCTCGAGATCATCCCGATCCCGAACGGCCTCTTCGAGGAGAACTGCTACCTCGTCCACGCGCCGGGGTCCGCCGACGCCGTGATCGTCGATCCCGGCGACGAGGCGGAGCGCTTTCTCGCCGCCGCGCGGTCGCGCGGCCTGACGATCCGGGAGATCTGGCTCACCCACGCCCACGTGGATCACATCACCGGCGTGCGCGCCGTGCGGGACGCGACGGGGGCGCCGATCTTCCTGCATCCCTCCGACCGCCAGCTCTACGACAACCTGCCGGCGCAGGGGGCCTGGTTCGGGCTCCCCCTCGAGCCGCCCCCGCCGCCGGACCGCGAGCTCGCGCACGGGGATCGGCTGCGCGTCGGCGACGTCGACGTCGAGGTGCGCCATCTGCCGGGACACTCGCCGGGCCACGTCGTGTTCATCGCGCCCGGCGCGGTGCTGGCGGGTGACGTGCTCTTCGCCGGCTCCATCGGCCGGACCGATCTGCCCGGCGGGAACCTCGACGCGCTGCTCGACGGGATTCGCCGGGAGCTGTTCACGCTCCCCGACGAGACGGTGGTCTACCCGGGACACGGCCCCGCGACGACGATCGGCCGGGAGCGGCGGGACAATCCCTTCCTGCGTCCCTAGCTCCCCTGGGGCGGCGGTGCCATTCCCACCAGCATGACCGTCCGTTCCAGCGCCCGCTCGACGCCGTGCGGCTCGCCGGCGGCCGCCCACACCAGGGTTCCCGCCGCGACGTCCCGGGTCTCGGCGCCCACGATCATTCTCGCCTTTCCGGAGACGATGAGGTAGAATTTGTCCGCTCCGGCATGGGTATGCAGCGCCTGACCCTGTCCCGGCTCGAAGCAGTTCAGTCCCAGGAACAGCCGGTGGCCGCGGCGCAGGTCGGCCTTGGCCATCCGGTCGGACCGGAACGAGGCGCTTGCCGCGGGCTCGAGAAAGTTGACGGTCATGGCAGCCTCCGCGCCGGGCGTGCGCCCGGAGTCACGATCTCTCCGCTCGGCATTGATCGCTCCCCAGGAATGACGTTCCGTCTCGAAAAGGATCCGCTCGGCGAGAAACAGGTGCCCGCCGAGGCGCTCTACGGCATTCAGACCGTTCGCGCCGTCGAGAACTTCCCCATCTCCGGCCTGCGTCCGATGCCGGCGTTCGTGGACGCGCTCATCTGGATCAAGAAGGCCGCCGCGCTCACCCACCGGCAGACCGGGCGGCTCGACGCGCGCCTGGCCGATGCGATCGTGCAGGCCGCCGACGAGGTGCTCGCCGGCCGGCATCGCGATCAGTTCGTGGTGGATGTGTACCAGGCAGGAGCCGGCACCAGCCACAACATGAACGGTAACGAGGTGCTCGCCAATCGGGCGAACGAGCTGCTCGGCGCGCCGCGCGGGGCGTACGCGCCCGTCCACCCGAACGATCACGTCAACATGGCGCAGAGCACGAACGACGTGATCCCCACGGCGATGCGGCTCGCCACGCTCGCCTCGCTGCCCGGGCTCCTCGCCGCCATGCAGGGGCTCGCCGAGACGTTTCTCGCCAAAGGCCGGCAGTTCGACCACGTGGTGAAGTCGGGGCGCACCCACCTGCAGGACGCGACGCCGATCCGGCTCGGGCAGGAGTTCGGCGCGTATGGGCGGACCGTCGCGCGCCACCGGGACAAGCTCGCGGAGGCGGCGGAATGGCTCCGGCAGCTCAATATCGGCGGCACGGCCGTGGGCACGGGGCTCAACGCCGAGCCGGCCTACCCGCGGCTGATGGTGGAGCAGCTGCGGGCCATCACCGGTCTCGACCTGCGCGAGTCGTCGGATCGGGTGCAGCTCATGCAGTCGATGGGGGACATCGCGTCGATGAGCGGCGCGGCGCGCGCCTATGCGCTCGACCTCAACCGCATCGCGAACGACATCCGGCTGCTCGCGTCGGGCCCGCGCACGGGCTTCGCCGAGATCCTGGTGCCGCCCGTGCAGCCGGGGTCGAGCATCATGCCCGGCAAGGTGAATCCGTCGATCGCGGAGATGGTGAACCAGGTCTGCTATCAGGTGCTCGGGCTCGACACCACGGTCGCGCTCGCCTCCGAAGCGGGGCAGCTCGAGCTCAACGTCATGATGCCGGTCATCACCCACAACATCGCCTTCGCCCTCACGCTGCTCACCAGCGCGACCCGGGTCTTCGACGAGCGCTGCGTGCGCGGCATCGAGGCCGACGAGGCGCAGTGCGCCTACTGGCTCGAGCGCAGTCCGGCTCTGGTCACCGCGCTCGCGCCGAAGATCGGCTACGCCGAGGCGGCCAGGCTCGCCAAGGAAGCCGTGGCGACGGGCCTCTCGGTCAGGGCACTGGTCGTGCAGAAGGGACTGCTCTCCGGCAAGGAGCTCGCCGAGGTGCTCGACCTCCGGGCCATGACGGAGCTCGGCGTGCCCGGGGGAACCGGCGTTCCCGCCGGAGGTTGAGGGACGCCGGATCGCGACGTGTCGTTTCGACACGAGAAGGCCACGGCGCGCGTGCCGGTCCGACACGCGGGCTCTGGGTTCGGACGTCATGTTTCATCAGCTCGCAACGCGTTTCACTTCTAGCACCGGAGGTCGTATGCGGTCGAAGTGCGCGGTCCTGGTGGTCCTGTTGCTGGGACTGCTGGCCGGTCCGGCGCTCGCGCAGGGACGAACCGTCTCGGGCGCGGTGCGCGATTCCCTGAACGGCAACCCGATCGAAGCCGCCCGGGTCGCCGTGCAGGGCAGTACGCTCATCGTCTCCACCAATGCGCAGGGGCAGTTCACGCTCGTCGGGGTTCCCGACGGCGCCGTGACGCTGCTGGTGCGCGCCGTCGGCTACCGCCGCCAGGAAGTCCCCGTCAGCGCGGGGACGTCGAACGTGACCGTCGTGCTCAACCGGGACGTGTTCCGGGTCGAGGAGATCGTGGTCACCGGCCAGGCGACCGGCGTCGCCCGGCGGAACCTGCCGAACGCGGTCGGCTCCATCGGCGTGGAGGAGCTGGGCACCCATCCCACCGCCAGCATCGAGCAGCAGCTGCAGGGGAAGGTGGCCGGCGCCGACATCCAGACCAACTCCGGCGCGCCGGGCGGCGGCGTCCAGGTACGGCTCCGGGGCGTGACCTCGATCAACGCCACGGCCGAGCCGCTCTGGGTGGTGGACGGCGTGATCGTGAGCGACATCTCCATCGCCTCGAACGCCAACGCCATCACCGGCGCGGCGGGCGGCTCGAACCCGGCGCTCACGCAGGACGCCCTCGTCAACCGCATCGCCGATCTGAACCCGGCGGAGATCGAGTCGATCGAGATCCTGAAGGGCGCCTCGGCCGCGGCCATCTACGGCGGGCGCGCCTCGAACGGCGTCGTGATCATCAAGACCAAGCGGGGGCGTCCCGGCCAGACGCGGGTCGAGCTCCAGCAGCGCGTCGGCTACTCGTCGCTCCTCCGGAAGATCGGCATCCGGCGCTTCGCCGACGCGGCGGAGGTGGATGCCTCCGGGGCCTTCGCCCCGGGCACCGGGGCCACCTACTGCGGGACCGGCGCCTGCCCCTTCTTCGACCACGAGGAGGAGCTCGGCGGCCGGAAGTCCATCGCGGTGCAGACCTCGGCCAACGTGACGGGCGGAACGGACAACACCCGCTACTACGCCTCGGGCACGATCGAGGACACGCCGGGCATCATCACCAACACCGCCTTCAAGCGGCAGTCGATCCGGCTCAATCTCGACCAGCGGTTCAGCGACAAGCTGAACATGGCGGTCAACACCAACGTGCTGCACACCCGCGGCGATCGCGGGATGACGAACAACGACAACAACGGCATCAGCTACTACTACGTCCTCACGGGAACGCCGAGCTTCGCCGACATCCGGCAGCGCCCCGACGGCAGCTTCCCGAGCAATCCGTTCCAGGCCTCGAACCCGCTGCAGACGGCCGCCCTCCTCAGCAACAAGGAGGACGTCTGGCGCTTCATCGCGTCCAATCGGCTGCAGTGGGATCCGCTGTCCTCGGAGCGGAGCTCGCTCCGCTTCGCCGTGGTCGGCGGCCTCGACTACTTCATCCAGAAGAACACCATCTTCTCGCCGCCCGAGCTGCAGTTCGAGGATGACGACGGCCTGCCGGGCACGTCCTTGCTGAGCAATTCGGACAACCTGAACCTGAACGGCGACGCGAACGGCGTGCACACATTCAACGGCTCGGGCTTCACGGCCACGACCTCCGTGGGTGTGCAGTACGCCCGGCGCTCGCTCGACGTGAACCGGGTCGAGTCGCGGAACCTCATCGCGGGCCAGTCGAACGTGAGCGCGGGCACCGCGGTGCGGGTCCGGGAGAACCGGCAGCTCATCAAGGACCTCGGGTTCTTCGCGCAGGAGGAGATCCTGCTGATGAACGACCGGCTCCTGCTCACCGGCGGCGTCCGGGCCGACCAGTCGAGCCTGAATGCCGACGCGGGCAAGCTCTACTACTACCCGAAGGCCGGCGCCTCCTTCCGGATCGAGGCACCGGGGGGATCCTTCGTCAACGAGCTCAAGCTGCGCGCGGCCTACGGCCAGACCGGCAATCAGCCGCTCTACGGCCAGCGGTTCACGCCGCTCAACTCGACGCTGAATCTGGGCGGCATCCCGGGCCTCGTGGTCCTGGGCACCGTCGGCAGCGCCGAGCTGCAGCCCGAGCGGGAAAAGGAGATCGAGGTCGGCTTCGACGGCCAGTTCCTGAACAACCGGATGTCGATCGAGGCGAGCTTCTTCCGCAAGAGCGTCTCGGACCTGCTGCTCACCCGGAACCTGCCGCAGTCCTCGGGCTTCATCCAGGAGATCTTCAACGGCGGCTCGCTGCGCACCCAGGGCGTCGAGGTGTCGACCGCGGTGATCCCGGTGCAGAACCGCGACGTGAACTGGTTCTTCCGCGTCAACTTCGCGAAGAACCACAGCAAGATCACGTCGCTGCCGGTGCCGACGTTCCAGACCGGCGGCTTCGGCTCGAGCCTCGGCGTATTCCAGATCGAGGAAGGGAAGTCGGCGACCCAGATCGTCGGGCGCGACACCGTGGCGGCCACCGTCGGCGACCAGGTCCTGGGCGACGCGAACCCGGAGTTCCGGATGTCGTTCACCAACACCCTGTCGTGGAAGAATCTCAGCGTCCACGCCCTGGTGGACTGGCAGCAGGGAGGGGAAGTGATCAACCTCACCCGGCTGCTCCAGGACGCCTTCGGCAACGCCCCCGACGGCGACGCGGGCAACACCCGCATCGGCGCCTGGGCCGGCGGCCACACGTCGCAGTATATCGAGAGCGCGACGTTCGTGAAGGTGCGCGAGGTCGCCGTGTCGTACGAGATTCCGCGGAACGTGGTGGGCTCGATCTGGGGCGGGGTGAAGACGGCGAGCATCTCGCTGAGCGCCCGGAACCTCTTCTGGGTCAACACGCCCTACAAGGGATTCGACCCCGAGGTCAGCAACTTCGGGAACCAGCCGATCGCGCGGAACATCGACGTGACGCCGTATCCGCCGAGCCGGACCTTCTTCTTCACTCTCAACCTCGGCCTGTGAGGACCACGACAATGCCTGACATGACACGGTCCTTCCGTCTCGCCGCCATGCTGGCCGGCGCGCTGGGCACGGCCGCCTGCAACGAGCTGGTCGTCGGCGACCTCAACAATCCGGGGCTGGACGAATTGCAGAGCAATCCCACGCCCACCGCGCTCAACACCGCCACCGTGGGCCTGCTCATCGGCCTCAGGGCCGGCATCGCCGAGCCGAACGGCTACATCGTGCTGCTCGGCATGATGGGGCGCGAGGGGTTCAACCTCAACACGACCTCGGATCCCCGGTACGTGTCCGAGATGATCGTGGGCCCGCTGGATCCGGGCTCCGGCGCGTTCGGCGCGAACTTCTGGCCGCAGCGCTACGCAAGCATCCGGAACACGAACATCGTCCTCAACGCGACGGACCAGATCAGCGCCGGCCTCATGAGCACCGCGAACCGGGAGGGCATCCGGGGCTTCGCGAAGACGATTCAGGCCCTGGAGCTGCTGCGGGTCATCGTCACCCGCGATGCCAACGGCGCGGTCATCGACACCGACCGCCCGCCCACCGGGGATCCGGGCGCGATCGCGACCCGGACCGAGGTCTACAACCGGATCGCGACCCTCCTGGACGAAGGCCGCACGCACCTGCAGGCCGCCGGGCCCAGCTTCTCCTTCAGCCTGGGCGAGGGCTTCGAGGGCTTCGACACCCCGGCGGAGTTCATCAAGGTGAACCGGGCGATCCGGGCGCGGGCCGCGGTCTACTCGAACGACTTCGCCACCGCGCTGACGGCGCTGGCGGCCTCGTTCATCGATCCTGCGGGCGACCTGGCGCTGGGCGTATACCACGTCTATACAACCGGCTCGGGTGACCTCCCGAACAACATCCTGCAGGGCACACCCGTCCTCCGGGCCAACCCCCTGCTCGTGAGCGCGGCCCAGCTCCGGGCCGGCGGCCAGCCGGATCTCCGGGTGACGACCAAGATCACCACCGGCCCCGCCGGCACGGGGACCTCCGGCACGAACAGCATCACGTCGGACCGGCACTTCACCATCTATCCGACGAACACGACCCCGGTGCCGATCATCCGGAACGAGGAGCTGATCCTGCTCCGCGCGGAGGCGAACATCGGCGCCGGGAACCTCGCGGCCGCGGTCCCGGACATCAACACGGTCCGGACCCGCGCGGGGGGTCTCGCCAATTATTCCGGCGCGGTGACGGCGGGAGCGCTGCAGACCGAGCTGCTCTACAACAAGCGCTACTCCCTGCTCTGGGAGGGTGGGCACAGCTGGATCGACTTCCGGCACTACAACCGGCTGACCGACCTCCCCCGCATGGTCACGGCGGGGAAGTTCTTCACCAAGATGCCGTTCCCGAACAACGAGTGTCTCGCGCGGAACCCGCAGCCCGCCACGGGGTGCACGGCGGAGCAGGGACTCTAGGATCGTCACGCAGTCGGCCGAAATCGCCCGCCGTCTCCTCTTGGGAGGCGGCGGGCGCCGCGTTAGGGGGTGTCGGGACGCCGTCCCAGGAACTCGTGCTGCACGAGGATCCAGCGCTCGATCACGATGCGGCGGGGGCGGGAGCGCTCGATCACGGTGCAGGTAGCGCCGCCCTCCTGCAGGACCGTCGCCGCGAGCTCCCGATACGTGACCCGGCACTGGGCGGACTCGAACACGGAGCCCCGGGAGGGAAGGTTCACCAGCCGCGATTCCGAGGAGACGAGCACACCGGTGCGCGCATCGAGCAGCAGGGAGCCCGCCCAGTCGGGTTCGGTGACGTCCGCCTGCGGCGCAAAGTCCACCCGCGCCAGCAGCCGGTCGCCGGTGCTGTCCGGCCCCGAGTACCAGAAGCAGTGCCACCGCCGGAACTCGTCCCGCGCGATGTCGGCGGTGCTGAAGTAGTTCGCGACCTCGCGCCGGTTCCACGGGCCCCGTCGCGAGATGACCCGACCGCGGCGGTACGGCTCGGCCCGGCGCGAATCGCGCTGGATCGTGTCGACGCGGCCCCCGAGCAGGGTGTACGCGGAATCGAGCCAGGACGTAACCCGCTGAAAGACGGTGCGCGTCGGGTAGCCCTGCTCGGCCGCGAGGAGCCGCTCCACGTTGATGAGCGCGAGATCCACCAGCGAGCCGGCCGGCTCTGGTGACCCGGGCGGCCCGCACCGGTCTCCCACGGCGGCGAGGTCGGGCAGCACCAGCACCCGGCGCGCCAGCCGGATCTCGAGGCCCGGGGATGCCGGGCCGTCGCGATCGACGCGAACGGGAATCTCCGCCGGTGCGTACCCGATCTGCTGCACTCGGAGCGTGTAGCTTCCCGGGTCGGGAACGCGGACCGCGAACCGGCCCGCCTCGGTGGCGAAGCTCCGGCGTTCCCGCCCGACCACGATCACCAGCGCGAATCCGACCGGCTCCCCGCTGGCGCTGTCGCGCACGAGACCGGTCAGCGTGCCGTCCGGCGCGCGGACCACGGCCTGCGCCCGGATCGACGCCGGAGCGATGACCGCCAGGAGCACGAGCATGGCGACGCGGAGCACGGCTGTTCCTCCCGTTCCCGAGCGGAATCTAGCGACCGGTCGCTGGACGATGCTCGGACTGCTCGCCGTGGCGGAGCTGCTCGGCATGTCGCCGTGGTTCGCGGCCAGCGCCGCGGCGCCGGAGCTCAGGAGTCTCTGGGGCCTGACCGCCGGTCAGGCCGCGTGGCTCACCTCCGCGGTGCAGCTCGGCTTCGTCGCGGGAACGCTGGCCGCCGCGGTGCTCAACCTCGCCGATCTCTGGCCGGGCCGGCGGTACTTCGCCGGCGCGGCGCTGCTCGCGGCCGCGGCCAACCTCGCCCTGCTCGCGGTCGACGGCTTCGGCGCCGCTCTCGCGCTGCGCTGCCTGACCGGCTTCGCGCTCGCCGGCGTCTACCCGCCGGCGATGAAGATGGCGGCCACCTGGTTCCAGGCCGAGCGGGGGCTCGCGATCGGCGCGGTGGTGGGCGCGCTCACGGTGGGAAAAGCCACCCCGTTCCTCGTCGAAGCGATGGGGGGTGCACGGCTCGAGCCGATCCTTCTCTCCACCTCCGCCGGAGCCGCCGTGGCGGCCCTTTTGGTCGCCGCCGCCTATCGCGACGGGCCCTTCGCGTTTCCGAGCCGTCCCTTCGACTGGCGTCTCGCGGGCACCGTGGCCCGGCTCCCCGAGCTCCGGCTGGTGACCGGCGGCTACCTGGGACACATGTGGGAGCTGTATTCCTACTGGGCCTGGATCGCGGCCTTTCTCGCGGCGAGCGTCGCCGCTCGAGGCGCCGCCACCGAAACCGGTGGTCTCGCCTTCGTCGCCATCGCCATCGGGGCCGTCGGCTGCGTCTGGGCCGGCCGGGTCGCCGATCGCATCGGCCGCGAGCGGGTCGTCACCTGGTCACTGGCGACGAGCGGGACCTGCGCGCTGCTGGTGGGATTCGCGTTCGGAAGGAGCCTCTGGATCCTTCTGCCCATCGTGCTGGTCTGGGGTGTGGCGGTGATCGCCGACTCCGCCCAGTTCAGTGCGCTGGTGACGGAGGTGGCGCCCGCGCATGCCGTCGGAACCGCCCTGACTCTCCAGACCTCGCTCGGGTTCCTGCTCACCCTCGTCACGATCCAGCTCGTTCCTCCGGTGGTGGAGCTGGTCGGCTGGCGCTGGGCCTTCGGCATGCTGGCCGCGGGACCCGTCGTCGGCATCGCCTGCATCGGGCGGCTGGCCCGCCGCCGGTCCTCGAGCACGGCCGCGCGGTAGGGTCAGGGCATACCCGACCTTTTCACGTATATTTCGGCCATGCGGGTCACGACCTGGACCGAATACAGTCTCATCATCGCCATCCACCTCGCGAAGCGGGGGAAGGCGGGGTCCGGGCCCGTGGCCGCCAGGGAGCTCGCCGAGGCCGAGCGGCTGCCCTCCGACTACGCCGAGCAGATCCTCCTCAGGCTGCGACGGGCCGGGCTGGTCGAAAGCGTCAGGGGAGCGAAGGGGGGGTACTATCTCGCCCGCGATCCGGTCGAGATCACCGTGCGCGACGTCATGGCGGCGTCCGAGCACCAGACCTTCGAGCCCAACTGCTCCTCGCATCCGGTCGACGCCGAACGGTGCGCCCCGACGAGCGGCTGCTCCATCCGGCCCATCTGGCATTCCCTGCAGCGCCGTGTCGACGAGTTCCTCTCGAGCATCACCCTCGCCGACCTGCTCACGGAGCAGCCGGCGGGCTCACGACCTCCGGATCTGGTGACCCTCACCATCTGAGCCGGATCGGCGCCCTCCGCACCGGTCGTTCTCATGGCGTCCCTCACACCGTCCGAGCTCGTTCGCTACGCGCGGCACCTGACCCTGCCGGAAGTCGGCCTTCAGGGGCAGGAGCGGCTCCGGTCCGCACGGGTGCTCCTGATCGGGGCGGGCGGGCTCGGGTCGCCGGCGGCGCTCTACCTGGCGGCGGCGGGCGTCGGGACGATCGGCATCGTCGATGCGGACGTGGTGGAGCTCTCGAATCTCCAGCGGCAGGTGCTGCACGGGGTTTCCGGGATCGGAGCCCCGAAGACCGAGTCGGCCCGGCAGCGCCTCGCCGAGCTCAACCCGGAGGTTCAGGTAGAGGTTCACGCGGAGCGACTCACCTCCGCGAACGCCCTGGAGCTGCTCGGACGGTATGAGTTGACCATCGACGGAAGCGACAACTTTCCGACCCGCTATCTGGTGAACGACGCGTCGGTGCTGCTCGGCAAGCCGTATGTCTACGGCAGCATCTTCCGCTTCGACGGACAGGTCTCCGTCTTCGCGGCAGCGGGCGGACCCTGCTACCGCTGCCTTTTCGCCGACCCGCCCCCGCCTGATCTCGTGCCGAACTGCGCCGAAGGCGGAGTTCTCGGGGTCCTTCCCGGCATCATCGGGACCCTGCAGGCCAGTGAGGCGATCAAGCTGCTGCTCGGCATCGGCGAGCCGCTGATCGGCCGTCTGCTGCTGCTCGACGCGCTTCGGGGACGGGTCCGGGAGCTCACGCTCCGGCGCGATTCGCGGTGCGCCGCCTGCGGGGAGCACCCGACCCTCCTGGGCTTGATCGACTACGAGGCGTTCTGTGGAGTGGGAGATCGCGCGGTGGCGCCCGGAGCGGAAATGCGGGCGGAGGAGCTTCGTGACAGACTTGCGGAGAGCGAAGACAATCTGCTGGTCCTGGACGTGCGTGAGCCGTGGGAGTGGGAGATTGCGCATCTTCCCGGAAGCCGGCTCGTGCCGCTGGGTCAGCTCGCGACCCGCCTCGGTGAGCTGGATTCCCGCTCGGAGATCGTGACCCTCTGTCACCGGGGCCAGCGATCTCTCACCGCGCAACGGCTGCTGCAGGGTGCGGGATTTCACGCCAGGAGCCTGGCGGGCGGGATCGACGCGTGGGCTTCGGAAGTGGATCCGGAGATGGCGAGATACTGACGGACTGTCCGTCTGAATGCCGAAGGGGGGACTCGAACCCCCACGGGCTTGCGCCCACTGCGCCCTGAACGCAGCGCGTCTACCAATTCCACCACTTCGGCGAGCCGCCAAAACTAGGGCCCAGCCGACCTCCCGGCAAGCGATGCGTTGCCACCTGAGGCGTGGTGTCCTATGTTTCGCTCTGAAAGGCACTTATGAGCGAAGGCGCCGCTCCCGAGGAGCGCAGGGCACGGGTCTCCGTGGCACGGAATCCGCGAGCGACGCACGACTACCACCTCCTCGAAAAGTGGGAGACGGGCATCGTGCTGACGGGGACCGAGGTCAAATCACTCAGAAACGGGAAGGCCTCGATCAAGGAGGCCTACGCCACGGTCCGAAACGGTGAGGTCTGGCTCGAGGGCATGCACATCACGCCCTACGCTCAGGGCAATCGCTGGAATCCCGATCCGGTCCGGTCACGCAAGCTCCTCATGCACCGCCGGGAGATCGAGCGCCTGATCGGCGGTGTGGAGCAGAAGGGTCTCACGCTCGTGCCCCTGGAGCTGTACTTCTCCCGCGGCCGCGCGAAGGTTGCGCTGGCGCTCGCCCGGGGGAAGAAGAGTCACGATCGCCGTGAAGACATCAAGCGGCGGATGGCCGACCGCGAGATGGCCCGCGCCCTCAAGCGCCGATGACGTTCCTGACCCTCGCTCTGTTCGCGCTGGCCGCAAGCGTCCCCCCGCCGGCCGGCGGCGACGCTCCGCTGGTCATCGTGGTCCGGAGCTCTCGGGGCGAAGCCCGCATTCCCGTGCGAGTCGATCCGGAAGCCGGGCCCGCCGTGACGGCGACGCAGTTCCTCCCGGCCGTGGGAGGCGCGTTCACGCTGGAGGCGGGTTGGGCCGCGGTCGCCGTCGGCTCGCGAAGCTTCCGGTTCCTCCTCGGGGCGCAGCTGTACGAGGCGGAAGGCTCGGTCAGACCGCTCGTCGGCTTTGCCGCCATCCGCCGGGATACCCTGCTTCTGCCGCTGCAGTTCGTCTCCGAGATTCTCCCGCGGGCGCTCGCCCAGCGCTTCCGCTACGACCCGCGCACGGCCCAGCTCACGGACAACGCCCCCGGCACGACGACCGCCCGCGCCAAGCCGGCCGAGCCGCGCGATCCCGACCGCTTGCCGAACGGCCTGCGGCGCGGCCATGTCGTGACGATCGACGCCGGGCACGGCGGGCGGGACCCCGGAAACCCCGGGATGTACTTCCCGCGGGGCATCACCGAGAGCGACGTCAACCTGGCCGTGGCCAGGCTGCTGCGCGGGGAGCTGGAGGAGCGCGGCGTCAGCGTCGTGATGACCCGGTCCACCGACACGCTGATCGACCTGCGCGACCGCGGCGGCTACTGCACGGACGTGTGCGACCTGTTCGTCAGCATCCACGTCAACTCGCTGCCCCGGCGGAGCGGGTTCACGAAGGTCCGGGGCTTCGAGACCTACTTTCTCGCCGAGGCCAAGACGGAGGACGCCGCGCGCGTCGCCCGCATGGAGAACGAGGCCATTCGCTTCGAGGCCCCGAAGGAGGAGGGCTCGCTCGAGGGTCTCGACTTCCTGCTGCGCGACCTCCAGCTGAACGAGTATCTCCGCGAATCGGCCCGGGCTGCCGAGCTGGTGCAGTCGTACCTCCAGGAATCGCATCCGGGTCCCGATCGCGGCGTCCGGCAGGGCGGCCTGATGGTGCTGACGACGGCTCGCCGGCCGGCCATTCTCGTGGAGCTCGGGTACAGCACGAATCCCGACGACGCGAAGGTCCTCACCACGAAGAAGTCCCAGCGCAACCTGGCTTCGTCCATCGCCGATGCCGTCGTGGCCTACCTCAAGGAGTACGAGCGCAAGATCGGGATGGGCCCCGCGACCCGCGCGGTCGATCGGGCCCGGGTCGGCGATCGGTGAGGCCCCTCGCCCGGACCGTCTTCGGGCACGAGTTCCAGAATCCCATTCTCCTGGCCGCCGGCACCGCCGGCTTCGGGCGCGAGCTCGACGGCGTGATCGATCTCGACCGTCTCGGCGGGCTCGTCACCAAGGCCGTCTCGCTCGCGCCCAGGCATGGCAACGCGTCGCCGCGGGTCGCCGAGTTCCGGGGCGGCATGCTGAACTCGATCGGCCTGGCCAATCCCGGCCTCGAAACGGTCCGGAGCGCGGAGCTCCCCTGGCTCGCCCGCCGGCTCCGTCGCGCCCGGGTCCTCGTGAACGTGGTCGGGTTCACCGAGTCCGAATACGCCGAGGTCGTCGCCCGCCTCGAGGAGAGCGAGGCCGTCGCGGGTTACGAGCTCAACCTCTCCTGCCCGAATACCTCGAAGGGCGGCGTCGAGTTCGGGGCTGATCCGGCCGCCGTGAACGCGGTCGTGGCTGCTTGCCGCCCCGTCACCCGGCGCGCGCTTATCGCGAAGCTCTCGCCGGCGCTCTCCGATCCCGCCGCCATCGCCGAGGCGGCCGTGGCGGCGGGCGCGGACGGAGTCACCGTCGTCAACACGATCCCCGGATACCTGTACGACGGCGGAACGCCTCGCCTCGGCCAGGGAAACGGCGGGGTCAGCGGTCCCGCGCTTCTTCCGGTCGGGCTCCTGGCGGTGCGCCGCGTGCGGGAAAGGCTGCCCGAGGTTCCAGTGATCGGCGTCGGCGGCATCCGCTCGGCGGCCGACGTCCGGCAGTATCTGCATGCGGGGGCCGCGCTCGTCGCGATCGGCACGGCGCAGCTGGCCGATCCACGGCTGCCCGAGCGCATCGTTTCCGATCTGGAGCGGGACATTGGCTGACGTCATCCTGGCCCTGGACCTTCCGGACCAGTCTTCGGCGCTGAGCCTGCTGGATCGCCTCCCGGAGCTCGAGTGGGTCAAGATCGGCTCCATCCTCATGACCGCGGCGGGGCCCGGCTTCGTGCGGGAGCTCGCCGGGCGCGGACTCAAGGTCTTTCTCGACCTCAAGTGGCACGACATTCCGAATACCGTCACCGGTGCGGTACGGGCGGCGGCCGGAATCGGTGCCGCGATGGCGACGGTGCATACGCTGGGCGGCCCCGAGATGATGCGGGCCGCCTCGAAGGCGGCACCCGCCTCCCTCGCGGTCGTGGGTGTGACTGTCCTGACATCACACGACGAGGCGGGATGGGCGACGGTCCTCGGCCGGCCTTCGGTCCGCCTCCTCGACGAGACCGCCCGACTTGCCAGGAGCGCGATCTCCTCCGGGCTCGGGGGAGTGGTCTGTTCTCCGCTCGAGATCGAGCGGGTCCGCTCGAGCGTCGGTCCCGACCCGCTCATCGTGGTGCCGGGGATCCGGAGACCGGACGATTCGGCGGGCGACCAGGGGCGTACCGCGACCCCCGCGGAGGCCGTCCGCGCCGGCGCGACCCATCTGGTCGTGGGACGGCCGATTCTCGAAGCCCGCGATCCGTCGGCCGCGCTCCGGGAGTTTCAGTCGGGTGCGAAAGGAGCCTGACCGTCTGCCCGTCTGCCCGTCTCTCCGTCTGTCCTCCTGCCCGTCTGCCGCCTAACCTCCGATCCCGCAGACACCTAGCCCTTGCAGCAGGATGGGGCTGTCTCTATATTTGCAAGCTTCCCATCAACCTCTAGTTCGGGAGAAGGGCGTGAAGGTTCGTTCGAGCGTCAAGCCGATCTGTGAGCATTGCAAGGTGGTCCGCCGGGCGGGTGTCATCCGGGTCATCTGCAAGCGCAACCCGAAGCACAAGCAACGGCAGGGCTGAGCATGGCTCGTATCGCCGGCGTGGATCTGCCTCGCGAGAAGCGCGTCGAAATCGCGCTCACCTACATCTTCGGCATCGGTCGTCCCACCAGCGGTCGTCTGCTCTCGGAAACGGGGATCAGCCCCGACACGCGGGTGCGCGATCTGTCGGACGGTGAGGTCGCGCGGCTGCGGCAGATGATCGAGCGGAGCGTGAAGGTCGAAGGCGCGCTCCGGACCGAAACCGCGATGAATATCAAGCGGTTGATGGACATCGGGACCTACCGCGGGTCGCGGCACCGGCGCGGGTTGCCGGTGCGGGGCCAGCGCACTCACACCAACGCGCGCACCAAGAGGGGGCCGCGCCGCGCCATCGCGGGCAAGAAGAAGGCGACGAAGAAGTAATCCATGACGACTCCTGCTCAGCCGCCGGTCAAGCCGGCCGCGCCCAAGCGCAGCAAGAAGGTGGTCGAGTCCGAGGGCATCGCCCACATCTCGGCGACCTTCAACAACGTGCTGATCACCATCACGGACATGCGCGGCAACGCGCTGGCGTGGGGCACCGCCGGCAAGGCGGGCTTCAAGGGCTCCAAGAAGTCGACGCCCTTCGCCGCCACGGTGGCGGCCGAGAACGTCGGGCGCGAGGCCATGAACCTCGGCGTCCGCAAGCTGCGCGTGCTGGTGCAAGGCCCGGGCAGCGGCCGCGAGTCGGCCATCCAGGCGCTGGCGTCGGTCGGTCTCAAGGTCGTCTCCATCAAGGACGTCACGCCGATTCCGCACAACGGCTGCCGTCCTCCCAAGAAGCGGCGGGTTTGAGCCATGGCGCGATACACCGGACCCGTGTGCCGACTCTGCCGGCGTGAGGGGATGAAGCTGTTTCTGAAGGGATCGCGGTGCCTGACCGAGAAGTGCGCGGTCGAGCGCCGGACCTACGCGCCCGGCCAGCACGGCCAGTCGTCGACCGGCGGGCGTGGGCGGAAGATGTCCGAGTACGCGCGCCAGCTCCGCGAGAAGCAGAAGGTCAAGCGGATCTACGGCCTTTCGGAGCGGCAGTTCCGGAACACCTTCGAGCTCGCGACGCGGGCCCCGGGCGTGAAGGGCACCAACCTGCTCGTGGCGCTCGAAACCCGGCTCGACAACGTCGTCTACCGGTTGGGGTTCGCGTCCAGCCGGAAGGGCGCCCGCCAGCTCGTCCGCCACGGCCACGTGCAGGTGGACGGCGAGAAGCTGAACGTCCCCTCGTATCGCGTCGGGGTGAATCAGGAAGTGCGGGTCGAGCCGGGCGCCCGGGAGATGGTGCCGGTGAAGCTCGCGCTCGAGGGCGCGTCGCGCGGGGCGCCGATGTCCTGGCTCTCGGTCGACGCCGAGAAGGCCGCCGGCCGGCTCACGATGCTCCCGACCCGCGACGCCATCCCGCTCAACGCACAAGAGCAGCTCATCGTCGAGCTCTACTCGAAGTAAGGCACAGACGCATGGCGATCGATATGACCGGCCTGGTCCGCCCGCACACGGTCGAGATGACCAAGCGGGAGGACAACCCGAACGTCGCCGAGTTCCGGCTTCAGCCGCTCGAGCGCGGCTTCGGCCACACTCTCGGCAACTCGCTGCGGCGGCTCCTCCTCTCCTCGCTCCGCGGCTCCGCCGTCTGGGCGTTCCGGATGGACGGGGTCGTGCACGAGCACCAGACCGTCCCCGGCGTGCTGGAGGACGTGCACCAGATCATTCAGCGCCTCAAGGCGCTCACGCTGGTGCTCGACGAGGACAAGGACGAGGCACTCCTCCGGATCCGCCGGGAGGGGAAGGGCCCCGTCTTCGCCCGCGACATCCAGGAGCAGGCGGGGGTGCGGATCGTGAACCCCGACCACCTCCTGTTCACCCTGCAGGACGACCGCGACGTCAACTCCGACCTCTACGTGAACAAAGGCCGCGGCTACGTCGAGGCGGAGATGCAGCCGATCGACCGGTCGCTGCCCGTGGACGTCGTGCGCATCGACGCGATCTACAATCCCGTCCGGCGCGCGAACTTCACCGTGAGCGAGACCCGGGTCGGCCAGCGCACCGACTACGACCGCCTGGCGGTCATGGTCGAGACCAACGGGACCATCAGTCCGGAAGACGCGGTGGCCTACGCCGCGGCGCTCGCCACCGAGCACTTCCGC
Source organism: Gemmatimonadales bacterium (assembly GCA_050733195.1). Taxonomy (GTDB): domain Bacteria; phylum Gemmatimonadota; class Gemmatimonadetes; order Gemmatimonadales; family GWC2-71-9; genus JABFSM01. The sequence goes on along the minus strand of JBOHSH010000022.1, from coordinate 10,216 downwards.
TACTTCATCGACTTCGGGCGGGTGCCTGAGGCCCGCCCGCTGGTGCAGGAAGGGGTCAGCGTCCCGGGCGGCATCCGGCTCAAGCTCGAGCGGCTGATCGACGACATCGGGCTCTCGGTGCGGACGCTCAACTCGCTCAAGAACTCGAACATCCGCACCCTGCGGGATCTGGTCGCGTTCGACGAGCGGGACCTCAAGGACGTGAAGAACATCGGCGAAAAGGCCGTGGCCGAGATCGCCGAGCTGCTGGAGCGGGAGGGCCTCCGCTTCGGCATGGCGTTCGAGGAGGTCGACGGCGAGCTGCGCGTCGTGAAGAGCGGCTCGACCGCCGCGCCCGAGACCGCCGAGCCGGCGGGGGAGAGCGCCTGATGCGGCATCGCGCCAAGGGACGGCAGCTTTCCCGTACCGCCGAGCACCGGCGGGCGCTGCTCCGGAACATGGCGGCGAGCCTCTTCCGTCACGACCGGATCGTCACCACCGAGGCCAAGGCGAAGGAGCTCCGGCCGTACGCCGAGCGGCTGATCACCCTGGCGCGCCGGGGCGACCTGCACGCGCGCCGCCAGGTGGAGCGGAGAATCCAGGACCGCGAGGTGCTGTCCCGTCTCTTCACGGAGATCGGACCCCGCTTCGCGGCCCGGCCGGGCGGGTACACCCGCATCCTCAAGCTCGGGCACCGCGCCGGCGACGGCGCCGACATCGCCCGCATCGAGCTGCTCTCCGAGTGACGGCGGCCGGGCTTGCGAAAACGACGAAGGGGACCTCGCGGTCCCCTTTTTTCGTGCGGTATCAGCTGGCTTTGACGACCCGGTTGCTCTTGAGGCACTGGGTGCAGACCTTGATCCGACGGGTCTCTCCGTCCACCCGAGCCCGAACGGTCTGGAGGTTCGGGTACCAGCGCCGCTTGACCCGGTTATTCGCGTGGCTCACGTGATTACCGGTCGTCGGTCCCTTGCCGCACACGGTGCAGACCCGCGCCATTGCCCGTCACTCCGCTCTGAAGACTGGGTTTCCGAAGCCTGTAAACATAACCCCGCGAATCACATGACTCAATCCCCCGGCCCATGACGAAGGCCCTCATTACAGGGATCACCGGCCAGGACGGCTCCTACCTCGCCGAGCTCCTGCTCGAGAAGGGGTACGAGGTCCACGGCGTGGTTCGACGCACGAGCCACCATTCGTTCGAGCGCATCGAGCATCTCCTCGACCGGATCAGCCTCGCCCACGCCGACCTGCTGGATCAGCATTCCCTCACCGTGGTAATGCAGGAGGTCCGGCCGGACGAGGTCTACAACCTGGCGGCCCAGTCCTACGTGCCGACGTCGTGGACGCAGCCGGTGCTGACCGGGGAGTTCACCGCGCTCGGTGTCACCCGGATTCTCGAGGCGGTCCGGCTGGGGCATCCCTCGGCCCGGTTCTATCAGGCCAGCTCGTCCGAGATGTTCGGGAAGGTGAGCGAGACGCCTCAGCACGAGGGCACGTCCTTCTACCCCCGCTCACCGTACGGCGTCGCCAAGGTCTACGGCCACTGGATCACGGTGAACTACCGGGAGTCTTACGGGCTGTACGCGGTGAGCGGGATCCTGTTCAACCACGAGTCCCCGCGCCGCGGGATGGAGTTCGTCACCCGCAAGGTCTCGGACGGCGTCGCCCGCATCAAGCGGGGTCTGAGTCGCGAGCTCCGCCTCGGGAATCTCGACGCCCGGCGCGACTGGGGGTTTGCGGGTGACTACGTCGAGGCAATGTGGCGAATGCTGCAGCGGCCGGAGCCCGCGGACTACGTGATCGGCACCGGCGTGACGCACAGCGTCCGCGAGCTCGTCGAGATCGCGTTCGGGCACGCGGGCCTCGACTGGGAGCGCCACGTGCGCCCCGACCCGGCCTTCATGCGTCCGGCGGAGGTCGACCTGCTCCAGGCCGACCCGCGGAAAGCCGCGCGGGAGCTGGGTTGGAGCCCGACGGTCGACTTCGCGGGCCTGGTCCGGATGATGGTGGACGCGGACCTCGCCAGGCTGGGAGGCGCCGCGCCGCGGTGAGGGTGCTCGTCACCGGCGCGGACGGCTTCGCGGGCGGCTGGCTGGTGCGCCGACTGCTCGCGGCCGGCGCCGGCGTGACGGGGACGCACCGTCTCGGCGGTGAGCCGTCGCGGTTGCTCGAACGCTCCGAGCACGAGGCGGTGACCTGGCGTTCGCTCGAGCTTCGTGACCGGGAGAGCGTGCGGGCCGCCGTCGACGGATCGTGGGACGCCGTGGCGCATCTCGCCGGGCTCGCGTCCGGCGCCGAGGCGCGTCGGGACCCCGGTCTCGCGTGGGACGTGAACGCGGGCGGCACCGCGAGGATCGCGGAGGCGCTCGGCGGCGGCGGGACGCGAGGTCCGCTCCTTCTGGTCGTCTCGACGGGAGAGGTCTACGGCGCCGGCGCATCGCCCAGGACCGAGAGCGATCCCTGCGTCCCGACCTCGCCCTACGCCGCGAGCAAGCTCGGCGCCGAGCTCGCGGCCCAGGAGACGAGCCGCCGGACCGGGCTTCGCGTCGTGATCGCCCGGGCTTTCCCCCACACCGGTCCGGGACAGGATGCCCGGTTCGTGCTTCCGGCCCTGGCCTCCCGCCTTCTCGAGGCTCGTGCCGCCGGCGCCCGGGAGATCGCGAGCGGGCCGCTCGATCCGGTGCGGGATCTCCTGGACGTCCGCGACGTCGCGGCGGCGTACGAGGCGCTCCTCCGGATGGGCGTTCCGGGCGAGATTTACAACGTCGCGTCCGGAGCCGGGCTCGCCCTGCGCGAGGTGCTCGACCGGCTGTGCAGGCTGGCGGGGTGGGAGGTCACCCCGTCGATCGACCCGGCGCGCGCCCGGGCGGGAGACCTCGGCCGGGTGGTCGGCGATCCGGCCAAGCTGCGCGAGGCGACGGGGTGGGAGCCCCGCATTCCGATGGATCAGACACTGGCGGACCTTCTCGATGCCCAAGCGCACTGACCTCTCGTGCATCCTGCTGATCGGCTCCGGGCCGATCGTGATCGGTCAGGGCGCGGAGTTCGACTACTCCGGCACTCAGGCCGCGCGGGCGCTGCGGGAAGAGGGCTACCGGGTCGTGCTGGTGAACTCGAATCCGGCGACGATCATGACCGACCCCGAGATCGCCGACCGGACGTACATCGAGCCCATCACGCCCGAATGGGTGGAGCGGATCATCGAGCGGGAGCGGCCCGATGCCCTCCTGCCGACGATGGGTGGCCAGACCGCGCTCAACGTCGCCATGGCGCTGGTCGAGGGCGGCGTGCTGGCCCGCTATGGGATCGAGCTGATCGGCGCGAACGAGCGGGCGATCCGGCTCGCCGAAGACCGACGCGAGTTCGCCCGGGCGATGCGGCGCATCGGGCTCGCGACGCCGGAAGGCGTCACGGTGACGTCGGTGGACGAAGGGCTCGCGGGCGTCGAGCGGACCGGCTATCCCGCGATCCTGCGGCCGTCGTTCACGCTGGGCGGCACCGGCGGCGGCGTCGCGTACAACCGCGAGGAGCTCGAGACGATGCTCCGCCGCGGCCTCGAGCTCTCCCCGGTGGGCTCGGTGCTCGTCGAGCACAGCATCATGGGGTGGAAGGAGTTCGAGCTCGAGGTGATGCGCGACGGCGCGGACAACGTCGTGATCGTCTGCTCGATCGAGAACCTCGACCCGATGGGCGTCCACACCGGCGATTCGATCACCGTGGCCCCGGCGATGACGCTCTCGGATCGGGAATATCAGGTCATGCGGGACGCGGCCATCCGGGTGATCCGGGAAGTGGGCGTCGAGGCGGGCGGGTGCAACATCCAGTTCGCGGTCCACCCGGCCACGGGCGAGCAGCTCGTGATCGAGATGAACCCGCGGGTCTCGCGGTCCTCGGCGCTGGCCTCCAAGGCCACCGGCTTCCCGATCGCGCGCATCGGCACCAAGGTCGCCGTGGGGTACCGGCTCGACGAGCTGCCGAACGACATCACCAGGACCACGCCGGCCTCGTTCGAGCCCGTGCTCGACTACGTCGTGGTGAAGATTCCCCGCTTCGCCTTCGAGAAATTCCCCACCGCGGACGCCAGGCTGACGACGCAGATGAAATCGGTGGGGGAAGTGATGGCCATCGGCCGCACCTTCAAGGAAGCGCTGCAGAAGGGCTTCCGGGGTCTCGAGACCGGGCGGTCGGGCTGGGCCGTGGGCGAGACCCTGGCGGACGATCGCCTCACCGACGCCTCGCTCGAGGGTCTGCTCGGCGCGCTGGGCACACCGACACCCGAGCGGCCCTATCAGGTCAAGCGCGCGCTGCTCGCGGGTGCTCCAGTCGAGGCGATTGCCGAGCGGAGCGGGATCGATCCCTGGTTCCTGCACCAGCTCCGCGAGCTGGTCGAGGCGGAGCGGGAGTGGGCGGAGACGGCGGGGAGCTGGCCCTGGGAAGGGGAAGGGGAGCTCCCCGACCGCGCGACGGCCCGTCAGGCCGTCAGGCGGATGAAGCGCATGGGCTTCAGCGACCGGCAGCTCGCCGACCTCGCGGGCACCAGGGAGGCGGTCATCCGGGCCCGGCGACACGCGCTCGGCATCCGTCCCGCCTACAAGATGGTCGACACCTGCGCCGGCGAGTTTCCCTCGGCCACTCCGTACCTCTACTCGTCCTACGACGAGGAGAACGAGGCGCCGCGGGGCGACACCCGTCAGACGGTGATCATCCTGGGCAGCGGTCCCAACCGGATCGGCCAGGGCGTCGAGTTCGACTATTGCTGTGTCCGTGCCACGCTGGCCTTCCGCCAGCTCGGCTACCGCACCGTCATGGTCAACTCGAATCCGGAGACCGTCTCGACCGACTTCGACATGAGCGACACGCTCTATTTCGAGCCGCTCACACTCGAGGACGTGCTCGAGATCGTGCAGCACGAGCGGCCCGCCGGGGTCGTGGTGCAGCTCGGCGGGCAGACGCCGCTCCGGCTCGCGCGCGGGCTCGAGGCGGCGGGCGTTCCGGTGCTCGGCACGCCGCCGGATGCCATCGACGCCGCGGAGGACCGGGGCCGGTTCGAGGCCATCGTCCGCGAGCTCGGCATCGCCCAGCCGCGCAACGGCACCGCGCTGTCGCTGGACGAGGCGATCGCCCAGGCGGAGCAGATCGGCTACCCGGTGCTGATCCGCCCCAGCTACGTGCTGGGCGGGCGGGCGATGCAGATCGTGTACGACCGGGAGCAGCTCACGGAGTTCTTCGCGCAGGCCGTCCGGGTGGCCCCGGGGCATCCCGTCCTGATCGATCACTTCCTGGAGGATGCGTTCGAGGCGGACGTGGACGCGATCGCGGACGGACGGCGATGCGTCATCGGCGGCGTCATGCAGCACATCGAGGACGCCGGCATCCACTCCGGCGACTCGGCCTGCGTGATGCCGCCGTATCTCGTCACCGAGGCCCAGATCGAGGAGATGAAGCGGTACACCCGCGCCTTCGCGGACCGGATCGGGGTCCTGGGCCTGCTCAACGTCCAGTACGCCGTGAAGGACGGCGTGGTGTACGTCCTCGAGGTGAATCCCCGCGCCTCCCGGACCGTGCCGTTCGTGTCGAAGACCACGGGCGTGCCCCTGGCCGCGCTCGCCGCGGCGGTCATGAGCGGCCGGAGTCTGGACGACCTGGGGCTGGTCGACGACGTGGCCCACCCCTACGTCGCGGTGAAGGAAGCGGTCTTCCCCTTCAACAAGCTTCCGGGTGTGGACCTGGTGCTCGGCCCCGAGATGCGGTCGACCGGCGAAGTGATGGGCATCGCGGAGACGTTCGGCCTCGCCTTCGCCAAGGCACAGACGAGCGTGGACGGCACGCTGCCACTCGAGGGCGCCGTTTTCGTCACCGTCAACGATCCCGACAAGCCGACCGTGGTGCCGATCGCCCGCCGGCTGCACGAGCTGGGGTTCCGGCTCCTCGCGACCAGCGGCACGGCGCGGTATCTCGCCGACCGCGGTCTCCCGGTCGAGACCGTGCTCAAGGTCTATGAGGGGCGGCCCAACGTCCTCGATCTCATCGTGTCCGGCTCGGTGCAGCTGCTCATCAACACCCCGCTCGGCAAGCTCACCCAGCGCGACGACTACATCCTGCGGCAGGCGGCGCTGCAGCACCGGCTCCCCTACACGACGACGATCTCCGCGGCGAACGCGGCCTGCGACGCCATCGTCGCGATGCGGAGCCACGCCGGCGACGTGCGGTCCCTCCAGGAGTGGCACGCACTGGCCCGGGGACTCTTCGCCGAGCTGTTCGCGTGAGCGCGCGAGACCAGCGCTTCGTGGCCGCGCTCCGTGCGACGGTGCGCGGCGAGGTGCGCGCCGAGACGCCGCTGGCGCGCTTCTCGACCTACCGGATCGGGGGTCCCGCGACCGTGCTCCTGCCCGAGAGCGAAGCCGACGTCGCCGCCGCGCTCCGGCTCGCGTCCGGCCAAGGCGTCCCGGTGTTTCCCCTCGGCCTGGGCTCGAACGTGCTGCTGCCCGATGAGGGCCTCGACGCGCTGGTGATCCGGCTCGGCAAGGGGCTGGATGCCGTGCGCAGCGACGGCGACCGCTGGTGGATCGGCTCCGGCCTGCCGGCCCCGCTGGCCGCCCGGCGCACGGCGGAGCAGGGCTGGGCGGGGATCCACCTGATGGTGGGCGTGCCGGGCAGCGTGGGCGGCGGGGTCTTCATGAATGCCGGTTGCCACGGGGGCCAGTGGAGCGACGTGGTCGTGAACGTCCGTGTCCTGGACCGGACGGGATCCGAGCGGACCATCCCGGGCGGAGAGGTCCCCTTCACCTATCGCCGCAGCGGACTCGAGGGCTTCGTCGTGCTCGAGGCCGAAGTGCGGCTCCAGCCGGGCGAGCCGGCGGAGCTGTCCGACGAAGTGCAGCGTCTCTTCGCCTGGAGGCAGAGCGGCACGCCGTTCAACCAGCCCTGCTGCGGGAGCGTCTTCAAGAACCCGTCGCCTCCGGCGTCTCCGGGATGGGACGGCGCGTGGACGGCGGGCCGGCTCATCGAGGCGGCCGGCCTCAAGGGCATGGTGGCGGGCGGTGCCCGGATTTCCCCGATGCACGCCAACTACTTCGTGAACACCGGCGACGCGACGGCGGCGGACGTCCGCGGGCTGATCGGCTCCGCCCGGTCGGACGTCGCCGCGCGATTCGGCGTGACGCTGGAGACCGAGGTGAAGCTCATCGGCCGGGAGGGCGGGCTGCTCCATGACTGAGTACTTCGCGCACGAGTCGAGCTTCATCGACGAGGGCGCCGTCGTCGGCGCCGGCACCCGGATCTGGCATTTCTGTCACGTGATGCCGGGCGCCGTCATCGGCGAGCGATGCAGTCTCGGCCAGAACGTCGTGGTGATGCCGGGCACCCGGATCGGCAACAACGTGAAGATCCAGAACAACGTCTCGATCTACGAAGGCGTGACCCTGGAAGACGACGTCTTCTGCGGCCCGAGCTGTGTCTTCACCAACGTGGTGAACCCGCGGAGCCACGTTTCCCGGCGGGGAGAGTTTCTGCCGACTCTGGTGCGCCGCGGCGCGACCATCGGCGCCAACGCCACTATTCTCTGCGGGACGACGATCGGGGAGTACGCCTTCGTCGGCGCGGGCGCGGTGGTGCGCGCCGATATCCCCGCCTACGCCCTGGTCGTGGGAGTCCCGGCACGTCGCATCGGGTGGATGTGCCGGTGCGGTATACGGCTGGAGCTGGACACTCTGGGGATGGGGACGTGCAGCACCTGCGGCTCGACCTACCGGGAGAAGGACGGTGCTCTGGAGCCTGCGGGCGGTGACGATGCGGGCCGTTGACCGCGCCGGTGGTAGGCGGCTAAGTTGTGACCACATCACAACTTGCGCTCAGCGTCCGAGGGTGATCCCGTGAACGTTCCGCTGCTCGACCTGAAGGCCCAGCTGGCCGCGATCCGGGAGGCGGTTCTCCCCGCCCTCCTCTCCGTGGTCGAGCGGCAGCAGTTCATCATGGGCCCGGAGGTTCCGGCGCTGGAGGAGGCCGTTGCCCGCCTGTCGAACGTCCGGCACGGGATCGGATGCGCCAGCGGCACCGACGCGCTCCTGCTCCCTCTCTGGACGCTCGACCTCAAGCCCGGCGACGAGGTGATCTGTCCCGCGTTCACCTTCTTTGCCACCGCTGGAACGGTGCACAACACCGGCGGCACGCCGGTGTTCGTGGACATCGAGCCGGGCACCTTCAACGTGAGTCCCGAGGCGATCGAAGCGGCCATCACGCCGAGAACCCGCGCCATCATCGCCGTCCACCTCTTCGGGCAGCTGGCGTCGATGGAGCGCATTCTCGCCATCGCCGCTCGCCGCGGAATTCCCGTCATCGAGGACGCGGCCCAGGCGATCGGCGCCCGGCGGCGGATCGACGACCGCTGGCGGGTCGCCGGGGAGCTGGGCTGGTGCGGGACGCTGTCGTTCTTTCCCAGCAAGAACCTGGGCGCCTGGGGGGACGCCGGAATGGTGTTGACCCAGGACGACGCGCTTGCCGAACGTCTGCGACGGCTCCGCCTGCATGGGGGCACCCGGCAGTACCACCATGACGAGGTGGGCACCAACAGCCGGCTCGACACGCTCCAGGCCGCCGTCCTCTTGGCCAAGCTGCCCTTTCTCGAGATCTGGAGTACCGCCCGCCGGCAGAAGGCCCGCTGGTACACCGAGCGATTCCAGGAGCTGGCGGATGTCGTTCCGCCCGTCGAGGACCCGGCGAACGAGCACATCTTCCACCAGTACACCCTTCGGGTCCCGCGGCGGGACGCGCTGCTCGAGCACCTCCGGAACCGTGGTATAGGATGTGCTGTGTACTACCCGCTCGGCCTCCACCTGCAACCCTGCTTCGCCCATCTCGGGTACCGTCCCGGGAGCCTGCCGGAGACCGAGCGCGCCATGAACGAAGTGATTTCCCTGCCGGTGTATCCGGAGCTCGTGACGAGCCAGCAGGAGGCCGTCGTCGAGACGATCGCCGGCTTCTACCGCTGAGGGGACGATGTCGCACGCCCAGGAGCTGATCCGCAAAGCCGAAACCCGTGAGGCGCTGTTCGGCATCATCGGCCTCGGCTATGTGGGGCTCCCGCTCGCCGTCGAGCTGGCCAAGGCCGGATACCGGGTGCTGGGCTACGACGTGAGCGAGCGGGTGGTGAGCGGCCTCACGGCGGGTCGCTCGCACGTCAAGGACATCTCCGACGAGGAGCTCGGTCGGGTCCGGACCGGCGACCGCTTCTTCGCGACCACCGACGGCTCCCGGCTCCGCGAAGCCGACGCGATCTCCATCTGCGTGCCGACGCCGCTCTCGAAGTTCAAGGACCCGGACGTGAGCTACATCGTCGCGGCGACCGGGACGGTGAAACAGGCGCTGCGTCCGGGCCAGGCGATCATCCTCGAGAGCACGACCTATCCCGGCACGACGCGGGAGATCATGCTGCCGGCGCTCGAGTCCACCGGGCTCAAGGTGGGCTCCGATTTCTTTCTCGCGTTCAGCCCCGAGCGCGTGGATCCGGGGAACCAGGTCTGGACCACGCGTAACACGCCGAAGGTCGTGGGCGGGATCACGCCCGACTGCAGCCGGGTGGTCTGCGCGCTCTATCAGCCGGCCATCGAGCGGCTGGTGCCCGTCTCCACGACCGAAGCGGCGGAGCTCGTCAAGCTGCTCGAGAACACGTTCCGCAGCGTGAACATCGGGCTCGCCAACGAAATGGCCATCGTCTGCGACAAGCTCGGCGTGGACGTGTGGGAGGTGATCGAGGCCGCGGCCACGAAGCCGTTCGGCTTCATGAAGTTTCTTCCCGGACCCGGGCTCGGCGGCCACTGCATCCCGATCGATCCGCACTACCTCGCGTGGAAGATGCGGGGGCTCAACTACAAGACCCGCTTCATCGACCTCGCGGGCGAGCTCAACACCGAGATGCCCTTGTTCTGGGTGCGGAAGGTGACCGAGGCCATGAACGGCGCGGGCCGGGCCGTGCGCGGGGCGCGGGTGCTGGTGCTCGGCGTCGCCTACAAGCGGGACATCGATGACATCCGGGAGAGTCCCGCGCTCGACATCATCCGGTTGCTGGAGCAGCAGGGCGCCGAGGTCACGTACCACGATCCCCATGTGCCCGCCCTGCACGAGGACGGGCGGGAGTACCGGTCGGTCCCGCTCACCCGCGCCGCGATCGAAGCCGCGGACTGCGTCATGGTCGTCACCGATCACGCGGCCATCGACTTTCACCTGGTCAAGCGATACG
>JBOHSH010000021.1:0-80709 GCA_050733195.1 Gemmatimonadales bacterium | reverse complement strand
GGCCCTGGGAGCGGTCGCGGTGCTCGGCGCGTGGGACTCGGAGTCGCTCCGGCGCCGGCTCACCCTGCCGGTCGCGGGGTTGATCCTGCTCTGGTGGACGGTGGGAATCCCGCTGCTCCGGCCCGCTGCGCCCGAGACCCGCGTCTGGTACGGCCAGTGGGCCCATGAGTTCACCGGGACCGCGCGGTTCCAGGGCCGGATCCACGAGGTCACGCTCCAGGGCCGCCCCGTGCGGGACGGCGCGCTCGACGACACGGCGGAGCTCCGCGCCGCAATCCGGAGCCAGGCCCGCATCGACTTCTCGCTCCGCTTCACCACAGCGGTTCCGGCGCGTGGCGGCGCGCAGATCGTCGCGGTCGTCGATGGCGAAGGGGGCGAGATCGCGAGTTTGTGGCAGCACGGTACGGACCTGCGCGGCCGGGTCCGGCTCGTATTGAGCGGGATCGAGCTGCGCACCCCGTGGTTTCGCCTCGAGGATGCGTTGCCGTCGGCGCCGGACGTGACGGTGGCTGCCGCACTGCGCGCGACGCCCCGAGGCGTACGCCTCGAGGTGACCCGGCCGAGCGGCACCCTGACCCGGGAATTCCCGCTGTCCGCCGCGATGCTCTGGACCGTGATCGCGCCGTTCGAGCCCGACCGTCGGCTCGGGTGGAACCTGCCGACTCTTCTCTCGACTGCGGCGATGTTCGGATTGCTGGGCCTCCTGGCGGGCCCGCGGTGGACGCTCGGCGCGGCCACCGTCCTCGCGGCGCTGCTCGGGGCGCCGCTCGTTCTCGGAGGAAGAGCCGCGCCGCTCCTGGCCTGGGCCGGGGCCGCGATCGGATTCGCGTCGGGTGTCCTGGCCGCCCGGGGATTCCGCCGCCGGAAGCACGCGGGGCCGCTCCCCGAAGAGAGCGGCCCTGCCCGCCGCGGTACCGGCGCAGCGGTCTAGAAGACCTGTACGTCGAACACGTCGCGGGGCTTGAGCTGCCAGGTGCCGAGCCCGGTCGGCACCAGCACGCCTCGCACGTTCATCGTGCGGCCCGGCCGGAACAGGCTTCGGTTGAAGTTGAGGTTCCCGTCCAGCACGACGACGAGGCTTCCGGTGCCGTCGCTCCCGGTGACATGATAGTCCGGCGCCATCGTGAGCGTGTCGCTGATGAGCGCGCCGGTGACGACGACGAGCCCCGCGTCGAGGATTCCCGCGGAGGCCGAGGCCGCCGTCGCGGTGCTCACCGGCAGCGGCACCGGGGCCGGACGAGCGCCGAGCCGGGTAATGGTCGCGAGATCGAGCGTGGGCTGGCCCGCCCGCGAAGAGCTGGTGCCGAGAATCGTCACGCTATCCCCCGGCGCGTTGCCGGTGCCAGCCCGCAGCGACACCCGCGTCAGCCGGAGGGCCCCCGAGCTGTCGGCCACGTGCGAGGTGGTGTCCCGGAACGACTGCACACCCGCGAGGATGTACCCGCGCAGGAAGACCCGCTGGCCCGCGGGAAGAGCCCGGATCTCCCGGATCGTCACCTCCGGAAACGCCAGCCGGATCAGCACGACGCTGTTGGTGTCCGCCAGCCGGACCCGGATGTTCGACGAGTCGATCGCCGAGATCTCGAGGGAGTCGCCGATGGTCGCGGCGTCGACCGAAACCGTGTACTCGCCGAGCGGCACGTCGTCGAAGCGCGCGATGCCGAGGGTGGTCGTCGTGGCCGTCCGGAGCAGGGCGCCGCCGCCCTTCGCGCGAAGTTGTACTCGGACTCCCGAGATCACGGTGTCCACCGACGCCGTCACACTGCGGGATCCATCCCGATCGACGTACACGAGGGCAGTCACCGCGTTGGTCTCGAAGGGGCCGATCCCCAGGTCGGACCCCGCGTTCTCACAGCCGAGGAGAGCCACGACGAGCAGGGCCGCGCTGCCCGGGCGGCGGATGAGCGATCGGTTCATGATCAATACTCCACGCGAAGGCCGAACCGCACGATGCGCGGCTCGCCGCGGCGACTCAGCAGGCTGCCGAAACGGGGATTCGCCACCAGAGGGACCGTCACGGTCCCGCCGGCGGAAGTGGACAGGGAGCCGGCCGGGTCGACGAGCAGGGCGGCGCGATCGACCAGCCCGGTCGCGCTGGCAACCACGTTGAAGGCATCCACCGTCACGGCCAGCCGGCTGCCGGCACCTCCGACCGCGAGCGAGACGGCGGCGTGAAGGTCGAGCGCACCGACCCCCTTCTCACGGCAGGCGTTCCGCTCGGCAAACCCACCCACGCTTCCGCCGGCGCAGCTCGCATGGTCGCCGGTGAGCCCGCCCAGCGTTTCCGCTTCCACGGGGTCGTTACCGCCGCCGCCGTCGCCGTTCAGGTCCACACCGGGGCGGAAGCCCGGCGTGAACGGCAGGCCCGAGCGCCAGCGGGCACGCGCGCCGAGGGTGATCGGGGTACGCCCTTCGCCATGGTAAGTGATGGTCCCGGCGAGCCGGTGAGGCACGTCGAGGTCGGAGCGTCCTTCGTCCCAGTCGGCTCCGTCGAGGCCGGTCGGGAACGGGGAGAGCTGATCCGCGGGGTCCTGCGCGAGCGCACCAACCAGATTGTCCCGGGTGCGGGAGTACGTATAGGAGGCGATCACCGAAACCGCACGGACGACGCGCCGCTCCACGGCGGCCGTCAGCTCGTAATGGTCGGAGAAGCCCGTGGGCGTGAGCGCCGAGACCATGTCGAAATCGGTGAACCGGCGGTTCGACTCCGGGACCGGGGCCACCAGCCCGCCCTGCTTGGCGAGCAGGCCGTAGACGGGCCGGCCTTCCTGCGTCGTGGCGAGCGGATCGCCCGGGCGGTTGAGATCGTTGCGCCGGAGCAGATAGTCGGTGTGGTTGTAGCTGCCGCCCACCCGCACGAGCAGGCCACCGGCCGCCCGGGTGACGCCGAGCTCCCCCTTGAGCGTGCGGGGCGCCCGATAGGAGCTGGTGAACATCGTGAGGCGCGCGCCCGCGTCCTGCACCGGCCCGCCGGAAGAGGACGGCCAGCCCGTGAACGTCCCCTGGCCGCGGCGAACGGTGACGCCCCCATCGTGAAGGACGGCCTCGGCGAAGGTCGCGAGGTCGAGGCCGCTGTAGTAGAGCCCGCCGCTCCCCTGCACCATCCACTCGCCTCGCTCCTGCACGTCCCAGCTGAATCCGACGCGGGGTGAGACACCGCGGCGGTCGCGCGGGATCGAGTCGTTCCGGAGGCCCGACGCGTCGAGCCAGTCCTGGTTCAGGGTGATCCGGTTCTCCGGCAGCGATTGCGTCTCGTAGCGGAGACCGAGGAGCAGCTGGACGCCGGGCGCGACGCTCCAGGTGTCTTCAAGGAAGAGGCCGGCGTCGACGGTCGAGAATCGCGTCGACGGCGCGGTCGCAAGGGTCTGGAACCAGGTGCCCTCCGCCTGGCCGAATCGGGTCAGGTCGCCGAAGTGGAAGACGCCCGCGGCGCCGTACCGGTAATCCTGCTCATGACTGTTGAAGTCGGCGTTGGCGCCGAGCTTCAACAGGTGCCGGCCGCCCCGGTACTGGAAGGCGTCACTCACGGACACGATGCGGCGGTCGAAGGCCGCGGGCAGGGCGCCGCTGCCGCCGATCGCGACGCCTTCCGCCACGAACGTCGTGAGCGGAATGGCCGGTCCGGTCCAGTCCCGCCTCGACGAGGCGAAGCCGGCGCGGACCTCGTTGGCCACCCGGGATCCCATCGAGGTCACCGCGATGGCGCCGGAGATGTCGCGGGCGTCGAGCGCCGAGCCGATACCGCCGGAGAGGTCGGCACCGAGCAGCGGGTTCCGTTCCTTCCAGCTCGCGAATCCGGCGCGCGCCATGAGCCCGTGACGCGGAGACATCTGCCAGTCGACCCGGCCCGAAGCCGTGCCGCCCTTCCAGGTCCGTACCGGAGGCGCCAGCGCCCCGGCGAGACTCCGTCCGAACGTGTCGTCACCGGCGGCCAGAATCGCCTCGCGAATGGAGGTGGGCTGGCCGCCGACCGCCGCCGTGTCGTTCTCCCAGGCGAAGGCCGAGGGGATCATCAGCGACTGATAGTCCGCCCGGAGCAGAAAGTGCGCGGTGTCGGGGACCAGCGAGCCGCCCAGGCTGGCGCCCACCTGGAACGAATTGCCGCTGCTGTCCGACGGGTTCTGGACGCCGCGCCCCCCGATGCCGGCCGCGCTGTAGGTCGCGTAGGGCGAGAACCGGATGCGGTTCGAGCCGCGCTTCGTCTCGAGTCCGAGCACCGTCCCCGGCACCCCACGCCATTCCGCGTCCGTCGCACGGCCGATGATCTGACCCTGCGCGAGACCGTCCCGGGCGAAGCTGGGAGCCTGGGCCGGTTCCGCCGGGAGCCCGGGATGACGGAGCAGCAGCTCCGGAAACCCATCCACGAAGAGCCGGGAATACGTGCCCGGAAGACCTCCGGCACTGTGCGCGAACCCGCTCCGGCCGTCCCGCGCGGGATCCACTTCCGAGGCGCCGCGCGAGAGGTCCGTGCCATCCCGTCGATAGTCGAGGCGCTCGAGCTCGAAGCCGCTCACCAGACGAACGGGGCCACCGCTCGTCGCGGCGGCGCCGTCGACTTCGGTCGGCGCGGTGATCGGCGGGGGCCGTCGCTCGAGGGAGACCGACACCGTCGTGACGCGCCCGCTGGCGACCACGATCCCGGTCCGCCGCACGGGCTGATAGCCGGGGAGCTCGAACAGCACGCGGTACTGACCCGGCTGGAGCATGCGGAGCTCGAAGGAGCCGTCGTCCTCACTCTCGAGGAACCGGCTCGTTCCCCCGTCGGCTCGCTCCAGGGTGATCACCACCCCGCCGAGACCGCCCCCCTCGAGCGTGCGAACGCTCCCCCGAAGGGTGCCTGCCGTGAGGCTCTGCCCCACCGCGGTGGTCGCCAGTGCCGCGAGCAGGACGACGAGGACCATCCCCGCACGTTCCCATGTCCTGCGTTTCCGGACGCCAGTCATACCCATCCTGCGTGTGGGGAATCGATGAAGTCCTGCAGCGATCGGCGGTTACTCTGCAGGAGCAGTGCCGCACCCGGAGCCAAGACTGGGGCGGCCGTCCTGCGGGACCCTGGGGACAATCTGGGAGGGCTGTGGGTCGGAGGCAACGACTGGGGGAAAAACACGACGCCCCGCCGTTGGGCGGGGCGTCGGGGGAGCGGGGTCGACGTGTTCAGTTGTTCCGTCGACGGCGCATGAAGCCGGCTCCAGCGAGACCGACGAGCCCGGTCGCCAGCAGCGTGAGCGTCATCGGCTCGGGGATGACCGTCGGCGGGAGACAGAGCGCGTCCTGGACGCCGGTCGGCGCGCAGGAGTACCCGGACGACTGCCCGTTCGGTCCGCCCTGAACGTGGAGCCCGAGTCGGGTCACGTTCGGATCGAAGTCGATGCCCCAGACGCAGACCTGGCCCTTGCCGCTGCCCGTGCAGCTCCCCGTCTGGAAGTTGAACTGGACGAAGCCGGAGCCGAAGCCGCTCGAGAAGTCGGTCTGCTCCTGGACGGGAGTACCCGAGTGGAACTCGCTAGCGACCCCGCCTCCGATTCCGCTGGTGGTCGCACCCAGAGCGATAGACGGCCCCGGAATCCCGCCGCCGCCGCCCGCGATGGTCCAGCCGCTGAACGTCGAGCCGTCGACCCGGAACACGGTGAGGTTCCGGATGTCGGTGATGCCCGGCATGTTCTCGAGGCCGATCGCGGTCATGATCGCGTCGGCGAAGGTGCCGTTGAGGCCGGCCAGGTTCCAGTAGTTGATCGTCACCATGCCGTTCGCGGCGACGTTCACGGTCGCCGAGGCGCACGTCGCGAAGGTGGCGATTCCAAGGCCGGCCTGGCTGCAGATCTGATTCCAGGTCGCCGTGCCGAGGGCCGCCGCGGGCTGAGCTGTCGCGACAGCGCCGAGCAGGACGAGGTAGCGCGCACGCTTCATACGAACTTCTCCGGCGAAGTGACCCTTGAGGGTCAGGTCGGAGTATGGGTAGACGACTTCACGTCCGGAGTTCGCAAGAGTCAGGCCGAAATTGTCGAGAATCTCGACTGTAACGAGTCGTTACGGTGATTAGAGTCAAGTTCATCCCAATCAACAGATTACGCCACTTCAACCAGGGGCGGAACGGGGCTCCGATGCAACCATTAGCGCGCTCTCATGTAGCATGTCCCCCACACCAGACAATGGCGCAGCCACCACGCAGTTCGATTCACTTCCCCCGCTTCGGTCGCCACCCCCACAGCAGTTTCAGCGCACCGAGATAGGCAACCGAGTAAAGCCCCACCTGGAGGAACGATTTCAGGACAGCTTTCTTGATCCCCGTCAGCAGTACCGGCTCGGTCACGGCCTTGAGCGCGATCGGGAACGTGGTCCCGAACAGAATGCCCGCGCCCACGATCGCGAGGAAGCTGAGCACGAGCACCGCCACGCCAGGCCAGAAGTACCAGGACCAGCCGAGGGCAACCGCGGAGGCGGTCATCAGCAGCGCGCCCAGCGTGGGGACCGGGAGCCCGTTGAGCATGGCGGCCGAGGACCCGAACTCCCACTCCGCCGTGCCGAAGTTGGGCGGATACCACACCAGCAGCAGGTCGACGGCCCCGACCGCGAAGAAAACGAGCCCCATCCACCAGGCGATCCGCCACGCGCGCTCAGGCGTGGGCACGAGGGCGCTGGCCGCTTCGGAGCCGGGACGGGCCGTGCGCACTACACGCTCGGACATGGGGGTCCTTCCGAGGAAGAGCGGGAAACGAAGCCGGAACCGGGTTGCGGATAATTATGGATTGCGGCCGGGGATTCCGTAAGACACCCCACCGCAAGCTCCAAGCCCGCCCTGGGGAGGGGTGGGTATTATAGCGGGACGTGGCCGCCCTCTCGTTTCGCCACCGCCTCCTGATTGCCCTGCTCCTGCTCGGCGCCTTGCCCTCCTCGGTGCTGATAGTGGGCTGGGCCGCGACCCTGCTGCGCTATAACCCGGCCCGCGCCAGCCAGGCGGCACTCGAGCCGGTCCGGAGCTCCGGCCGGCAGCTCCTGAGGGTGCTCGATACCGCCAGGCTGAGCCGGCCGGAGCAGCGGGCACTCCACTCCCACGTCGATTCGCTCAACGCGGCGCTGACGACCTCGCGCCGGGCCCTCTTCTTCGCCCGCTACCGCGCGTTCGCCCTGGCCATCGCGGTCACGGGGCTCGGCGCCCTCCTCGTCTACCTGTCGGTACGGCTCGCCGGGAACCTCTCCCGGCAGCTCGCCAATCCCATCGACGAGCTGATCGGCTGGACCGGCCGGATCCGCAGGAGCCAGCCGCTTCCGGAGACCCCGGATCGCGGCGGCCCGCCGGAGCTGGCGGCGCTCCGGGTCGCCCTTCGCGAGCTGGCGGCGTCGCTCCAGCAAGCCCGCGCGGCCGAGCTCGAGGGTGAGCGGCTCCGGGCCTTCCGGGAAGTGGCCCGGCGGGTGGCGCACGAGATGAAGAACCCGCTCACACCGGTGCGGTTCGCCATTCAGTCCCTGGGTCGGGGGGCACGCCCAGACGATCAGGAAGCGCTCGAGGTGCTCCGCGTGGAGACCGCGAGGCTGGAACAGCTCGCCCGCGACTTCGCCAACCTCGGACGTTTGCCGGAGGGTCCAGCGGCGGAGGTGGACCTGGGCGAGCTGCTGCGGGAGCTGGCCCGCACCTCGTTGCCCGCGGAGATGCGGGCGGCCATCGCGGAGCACCCCGGGAGCCTGCACATCGTGGGTCACTATGAGCCGCTCCGGCGCGCCTTCGCCAACATCATCCGGAACGCGGCCGAGTCGAGCGGTGGAACAGGTGCGCTCGACATCGCGATCCTTCCGGACGGCGACGGCGTCCGCGTGTCGGTGGCGGATCACGGTCCCGGCGTCCGGGCGGAGAAGCGGAGCCGGATCTTCGAGCCGTACTTCACCGACAAGGCGGGGGGCACCGGGCTCGGCCTGGCCATCGTGAAGCAGGCGGTGGATTTCCATCGCGGAACGATCGAGGTTTCCGAGACGCCGGGAGGCGGTGCGACCTTCACGATCCGCCTCCCCCGAACCCTCGAGGCCGCGCCCGCCGTAGGGACCCGCACTCCCTCTATCGAACGTCGCGTCGCCGACCGGCGACGGAGGACCGAATGAAGCCCCGCGTGCTCATCGTGGACGACGAGGCGAACATCCGCCGCATGCTCGCCGCCCTGCTCCGCTCGGAAGGATTCGAGGCGGACGAGGCCCCCAACGGCAATGCCGCGCTGCTGATGCTCGACCAGGCACACCCCGACGCCATCATGCTCGATCTGCAGATGCCGCCCGGCCCGGACGGGCTCGAAACCCTGAAGCAGATCCGGGAGCGCGACGGCACGACGCCGGTCATCATGATGAGCGGCAAAGCGCAGCTCACGGACGCGGTGCGCGCGATCAAGCTCGGCGCCTTCCAGTTCCTCGAGAAGCCGCTCACCCCGGAAGCGGTGCTGGTGGCGCTGCGGTCCGCACTCGAGCTGACCCGCGCCCGGGCGGAAGCCCGCGCTCTGCGATCGCAGCTCGGCCCCCGCGCCGAGCTCGTGGGCGCGGGCGGGCGCATGCAGGCGGTTCGCGGCCTGATCGGCCAGGTGGCGCCCACGGAAGCCCGGGTGCTGATCATGGGGGAGTCGGGCACCGGGAAGGAGCTCGTCGCCCACGCCATTCATCGCGCGAGCCTCCGGGCGGGACGGGCGTTCGTCTCCGTCAATTGCGCCGCGATTCCCCGCGATCTGGTCGAGAGCGAAATGTTCGGCCACGAACGGGGTGCCTTCACCGGCGCCACCGACCGTCGGCTGGGCCGCTTCGAGCTCGCGGACGGCGGCACGCTGTTCCTGGACGAGGTCGGAGACCTCAACCTCGAGGCGCAGGCCAAGCTCCTGCGCGTGCTGGAAACCGGGGAGATCCAGCGGGTCGGGGCGGAGCGCTCGCAGCGCGTGGACATCCGCGTTCTCTCCGCTACCAATCAGCGTCTCGAGCAGGCGGTCACCGCGGGCACCTTTCGCGAGGACCTCTACTTCCGCCTCAACGTCTTCCCCATCGAGCTGGCTCCGCTCCGCGAGCGCCTCGAGGACCTGAACGAGCTCGTGGCCCACCTCGCCGAGCGGGTGCGTCCCCACCAGCCCGTCCGGTTCACGGCGGAAGCGCTCGCGCTGCTCGCCTCCTACGAATGGCCCGGGAACGTGCGGGAGCTCGCCAACATCGTCGAGCGGCTCTCGATCCTGGGGGGCGAGGAGGTGGATGCCGCGCTCGTCCGGCAGGTGCTGCCGCGAGCCGGCGCGCCCCGCTTCGAGGCCCCGACGGTGACCGAGTCGGGGACGTCGTTCTCGATCGCGGACCTCGGCGGGCGCTCGCTGTCCAACGTGCTCGACGACTACGAGCGGGCGCTGATCGGCGCGGCGCTCAAACGGGCGGCCGGGAACGTCGCCGAGGCCGCGCGGGCGCTCCAGACCGACCGGGCGAACCTCTACCGGCGGATGAAGAGGCTGGGACTATGAGGGTTCTGAGTTCTGGGTTCTGGGTTCTGGGTTCGCTCGCTCTTGCGACGCCGGCAGCAGCGGCCGCCCAGGATACGCTCCCGCCCCCGATCCGGATCCGACCCGAGGCCCGATCGCCGGACTCGCTCGGTCCGGGCGTGCTTCCCCGGGGCGTCCTGCTGCAGGCGGTGGCGGCCTGGAACGACTCCCTCACCGCGCGGATCAGCGGGCACTTCGTCCTCCCGCCGGGGGCCCGGCTCACCGGTACCGTCGCGGTCTATCGCGGCAACCTGCGCGTCCAGGGCACCATCGCCGGATCCCTCACGGTGATCAACGGCGACCTCGTCATCGAGCCGGGCGGCGCCGTGGAGGGGGACGTCCTGGTGGTGGGAGGGCGCATCGACCTCCGCCCCGGCGGCCTCCACTCGGGCGGGACTCGCCGGGCCTACGCCGAGACGCCGCAGCTCTACCGCGCGAACGACGGCACGCTCGCGATCCGCGACCGCCCCATTACGCTGGGGGAGATCGCGTCCGCCAGGCGCACGATCACCAGCGGACATTTCACGACCACCATCAACATCGAGACGGGCAGGACCTACAACCGGATCGAAGGCCTGCCGCTCGTCTTCGGACCGACCATCGCCCGCGAAGGACTGCCCGACGTGGACGGCCGGCTCGACCTGCGCGGGATCGTCTGGACCGCGCCGGATCGCTCCGACCGCCGCGCCGACTTCGGGTACCTGTCGCGCCTGGAGTTCCGGTTCGGGGAATCCCGCCGCCTCCTCCTCGGCGGCCGGCTCTACCGGCTGGTGACTCCGACGGAAGAGAGCCCGCTTTCCCGAAGCGAAGCCGGCTGGGCGTCGTTCCTCCTGCAGCGCGACTACCGCGACTACGTACAGTCGACCGGTGTGGGCGGGTACGCGTCGTACGCGCTGACCCGGCACCTGACCCTGGAGGGATCGCTCGACCGCGCGGCGGAGCGGAGCATCCCCGCGAACGATCCGATCTCGCTGCTCCGCAACCAGGCGTGGCGGCCCAACGCGCTCATCGACGACGGCCACTACACCACCTGGCGGGCGGGCCTCGCGCTCGACACGCGGAACGATCTCGTGCACCCGACCGCCGGGTGGCTCGTTCGCGCCCGCGTGGAGCACGGCCGGAGCACGGACGCGTCACCGCTGTCGCTGCCGCCCGACGTCCGCGACCCGGTCCCGGCCGGTGAGCGGTACGCGTTCTCCAGCTTCTGGGTCGACGCCCGCCGGTACGCCCGGTTCAACCCGTCGGTGCGGACCAGCCTTCGCGTCGTCGGGGGCGGGTGGCTCGACGGCGATCCGTTGCCGGTGCAGCGGCGGCTGTCGCTCGGCGGTCCGGACATCCTGCCGGGCTATCCGTTCCGGGCCTTCAACTGTGTCCCGCCGACGCTCAGCGATCCGGCTCACCCCGCGCTCTGCGATCGCCTCCTCGCGGTCCAGCTGGAAGTGCGGACGAGGAGCCGGATCGGTCTGCCCCTCCGCACGAACGACCCCTATCTGGCCGGGCTGCAGCGGCTGCTGGGCATCGTCGAGCCGGACGTGGTGATCTTCGGCGACGCCGGCAAGGCGTGGCTCGCGGGTGACGGACCCGGCCGGGTGCCGAGCGACCGCCTCCCCAACCTGGACGAGTGGAAGTACGACCTCGGCTTCGGCATGGATGCCGGCGGCATCGGCGTGTACATCGCGCAGCCGTTCACCGACGGCCGGCCGCTCACCATCACCGTCCGGCTGCAGCGCCGCTTCTGATGCGACGCGCCGGACTCCTTCTCGCGCTGGTCTTCGGAGCCGGCGGCACCGCGGCGGCCCAGTCGCCGCGGGTCGGGCTCGTCGTGAGCCTCATGCCCTCGGCCACGCCCGGCACGGGGCGGGAGCCCCTCGTGCGCGTCACCAACCTCCTGCGCGACGAACGCTGGTCCGAAGCGCTCGACCAGGCGTTCCCGATCCGGCTGGCGTTCAAGGTGGAGATCTGGCGCTCGCGCGAGGGCTGGATCGACGAGTTCCAGCGGGCGACGGAATGGTCGATGGTGATCCAGCGGGAGCCGCTCGAAGAGCAGTACCGCGTCACCACCATTTTGCTGGCGGGAACCACGGAGAGCCGGTTCCCGACCCGGGCCGAGCTCGAGCGCTACATGGCCACGCCGCGGAGTGTCGAGGTGCTCCCCCGGAGGGCCGGAAGCTTCTACTACACCGTGCGGCTCAGAATCACCGCGCTCACGGACGAGGACATGGACGAGCTCGAGCAGTTCCTCGCGGGGCAGCCCAACGCGCAGCGCGAGCGGAGCCCGCTGGCGCGGAGTCTCCGCCGGCTGCTCCTCAGAATGGCCGGTTTGCCCTGGGAAGAGCTCGAGATGCGGACCGAGAAGTTCTCGATCGGGGGGACGCCGGAATAGCGACCGGCTACCGGATGGCCCGGAGCGCCGCCTCTCCGTAGAAGTACCGGATGTACTTCATCTGCACCGCCGTGAGCCGCCGAACGGCCCAGGTCAGGTGTACGAAGTGAGGCTCGACCGGCGAGTGCATCGGGTGCATCCCGCACTCCGACGGCAGCCGGTTCCCCTTCCGGGTGTTGCAGCTGCTGCAGGCCGTCACGCAGTTGGTCCACTGGTTCCCCCCACCCCTGCTCATCGGCACGAGATGGTCCCGGGTCAGGCACTCCCGCGCCCGGAGCTGGGGCTGCGCTCGCCCGCAGTACTGGCAGCGATAGTCGTCCCGCGCGAAGAGGAAGGTGTTGGTGACCTGCCGGCGGAACTTGCGGGGAACGTGGACGAACTTGACCAGCCGGATGATCGCGGGCTTCGGCAGAGAAACCCGCGGACTTCGAATGCGCTCGCCGCTGTCGGCCTCATAGATCTCCGCCTTGCCGTCGATGACCAAACGCAGAGCCCGCCTGAGGGGCACCATGGTCAGCGGCTCGTAAGAGGCGTTGAGCGCCAGACAGCGCACGATCATAACTCCATGGAGGACATACCATTCTACCAGAGTCCCCGGCCCCGGATCAAGCGGTCGTGAACGATCCGGCCCCCGACGACCGTGAGGACGACGTCTCCGGAGGTCGCGGCCAGCGCCCCCTCCTCCGGATCGCCCGCTCCGGGGCCGGGAACCACGGCGGCCAGATCGGCCCATTTCCCGGGCGACAGGCTCCCGACCTCCGATTCGAGTCCGAGCGCCCGGGCGGCGCCCAGGGTGCAGAGCTCGAGCGCCTCCCCGGCCGACAGACCCGCGAGCCCCCGGGCGGCGCGCGCCTCGGCCAGGAGATCGAGCCGCCCCACGCTGGCAACCGAGTCGGTGCCCACGCCGATCCGGAGCCCCGCCCTCCTGAGGGCGTCGAGCGGGGCGTCGCCGTGGCCATGCCGGCGGTTCGACACCGGACAATGGGCGATCGCCACCCCGCGCGAAGCCAGCACCTTCACGTCCTTGGCGTCGAGCTGCACGGTGTGGATGCAGAGCGTGTCGGGACCGAGGACCCGTAGAGAGTCTAGGTATCGCACCGGTGAATGGAAGCCACCGGCCGTCCGGCCGTCCGGCCGTCCGGCCGTCTGCTCCGGCACCGGAATCCCCCGCTTCGTCCACGCCTCCGCGAAGGCTCCGGTTCCCGTGGCGACGAGCTCGGTCTCCGCGCGCGACTCGGCCAGGTGCACGGCGAGCGGGAGTCCCTCCGAGCGCGCCCACAGTGCGACGGCCCGGTAGAGGATCCCGCTCACCGTGTATGGCGCGTGGGGCGACACGCCGATGCGAACCCGGTCGCGTGCGCAGGGCCGAAGGCCCGCGACCTTGCGGCGGAGTCCGTCCAGACTCTCCTCCGCCTGGACCGGGTGGGGTCCGAAGACCTCCTGGTACACGATTCCGCTCCCGCCGAGCTCGGCGAGCGCACGCAGCACCGCGCCCGAGTCGCCGGTCTCCGCGACGGTGGTGACGCCGCCGGCCCAGCAGTCCCGGAGGCCCTGCTCCGCGGCGGCGCGGTACTCCTCCGCCGTGCGCGCTTCCTTGAGGGTGCGGATCCGCCGGATCCAGACCGTGAAATCATCGTCGGGCCTCCCCGCGTCGAGACCCGTGAGCTCGAGATGGGTGTGGGTGTTGATGAGACCGGGGAGGAGGATCGCCTCGCCCAGGTGAACGCGCCGGGCTTCGTCCGGCACCGGCACCGAGGAGTCCGGACCGACGGCGGCAATGCGGCCTTCGTCGACGAGGATCGCCGCGTCGCGGAGCGGGGCGCCGGCCATCGGCAGCGCCCACCGCGAGCTCAGGCGGATCGGTCGAATGGGATCGGAGACGGGGGCGTTACGGCCCGCCGCGGAAGGGGCTGTGAATCGGACAACGCTCCAGCGGCTCGGTACCCGGGTAGAAGTACTCGAGCGCGACGGAGTCCCGCGGGCAGAACGGCGTGGCCAGGAAGCCGGTGCTGCGGTCGAGCTCGAGCTGATAGATCCCGTCCGGCATGAACCACGGCGCGGGCGCGGGCCGCCGCTCGTAGACCTCCTTCATCATCGCGGTCCAGGCCGGGGCGGCGAGCTTTCCGCCCTGGGCGTCGCCTTTGATCTTGGTCTTCCGGTCGAAGCCCATCCAGACCCCGGTCACGAGGTCGGGGGTGAAGCCGACGAACCAGACGTCCATTCCGTCGTTGGTCGTTCCGGTCTTGCCGCCCGCGGGCACGTTGAAGCCGCGGCCGGTTACCGCGGTGTACGCTGTCCCGCGCCGGACGACGTCACGCATGGCGTCGAGGATGAGCCAGGCGTGATCGGGGTCCATCACGCGGTTCTCCTTGACCTCGGGCTGCCAGATGATGTTTCCCTCGCGGTCCTCCACCCGGAGGATCGGCTGGGGTGTGGTCCGCACCCCCATGTTCGCGAACGCGGTATACGCGCCGATCAGCTCGAGCGGAACCACGTCGGCCGAGCCGATGAAGATCGAGGGCACGGCCGGAATCCGGGTGGTGATCCCGAAGTTCGCCGCCTCGCCGATGACGGCCTCCTCGCCGAGCTTGAGCCCGATGCGCACGGCGATCGTGTTGACCGACATGTAGAGGGCCCGCCGCATCGGCATGGGGCCGTCGAACTGGTTGTCGTAGTTCTTGGGCTCCCACACCGGCTGGTCGGGGATGGTCACCGAGACCGGCGAGTCCTCGAAGACCTGGGAGAGCGGGATGCCGGCGCGCAGCGCGGCCGCGTAGACGAACGGCTTGAAGGCCGAGCCCGCCTGGCGGAGTCCCTGGGCGGCGCGGTTGTACTTGTTGTCCTCGAAGTCGCGGCCGCCCACCATCGCGCGGATGTAGCCGGTCTTCGCCTCGATCGTCACCATGAGCCCCTGCAGGTAGGGGCTGAACGGCCCCACCTCCTGCTCTTCGTCCTTCTCCCGGTCCTTCCGGGTCTCGATGTACTGGCGATAGGTCGGGTGCGGGTAGTGCCCGAGCTCACCCGCTTCGATCGCCTGGAGCTGCTGCTCGAGCGCCCGCTCCGCGGCCTCCTGCATGTCGAGGTCGATCGTGGTATGGATCCGGAAGCCGGCCCGGTAGAGGTCGGCGCCGAACCGGGCGGACAGGATCTGGCGCACGTACTCGACGAAGTACTCGGCGACGCCGCTGTAATCGGAGCGGGAGGACAGCGACAGCGGGTAGGCGCGCCACGCCTCCGCCGACTCCGGGGTCACCTTCCCCCAATCCTCGAGCATGGTGATAACCAGATTGCGCCGCTGGACCGCGAGCCGCGGGTTCCGTCGCGGGTTGTAGCGCGCGGGACCCTTGGGCAGCGCCGCGAGCATCGCCGCCTCGGCGACGTTCACGGTGCGGGCGGACTTGCCGAAGTACCGCTGGGCGGCCGCCTCGACGCCGTAGGCGCCGTTGCCCAGGTTGATCTGATTGAGGTACAGCTCGAGGATCCGATCCTTCGAGTAGTTCCGCTCGATCTCGAACGCCATCCGGATCTCGCGAACCTTCCGGGTCAGGCCGGCGAAGCCTTCCCGCTGCCGGCGATCGATCACGTCCGGCCAGAGATTGCCGGCGAGCTGCATCGTGATGGTGGAGAACCCCTGGCGGTTCCCTCCGAAGAGCGCCACCCGGAGGTTGTTCCAGACCGCGCCCATCACCCGGATCCAGTCGACGCCGTTGTGCTGGTAGAAGCGCTGATCCTCGACCGCGAGGAAGGCGGCCGGCACCGCGGGCGACATCTGGTTGAGCGCGATCACCGTGCGGCGCTGCTGGCCGTAATCGGTGATGAGCCGGCCGTCGGCGGCGTACACCTTCGAGGCCTGCTCGGGGTCGTAGTTGGTGAGGCCGGCGATGGACGGACAGACGCCACCGGCACACACCCGGGTCCATATCCCCCAGCCCAGGGCCAGGAAGAACAACGACACAGCCCCGGCCCCGATCAGGAACTTCCGGCGGAGCCTCGGCGTGTGCCACCAGCGGGACAGGCGGGCGGCGGACATGGGGGAAAAGTAAGGGGTTCTGGGTTCTGAGTTCTGGGATCCGGCCATGATCGGCGAATGACACCCCGGCAGGCGCTCGAACCCAGAACTCAGAACTCAGCACCCACGCTCCCCCTACACATTGACCGCTTCCCGCTCATCCCCCTACTGTTGCCCCGTGCCCTCCCTTCTCGAAGTTCTGACCGAGCGCGGCCTGGTCCAGGACGCGACGCCGGACCTCGCGTCCCGTCTCGCCGCGGGCCCCATTACCGGGTACGTCGGCTTCGACCCGACGGCCGAGTCGCTGCATGTGGGGAACCTTGTGCCGGTGATGGCGGTCGCCTGGCTGCAGCGGCTCGGCGGCCGCCCGATCGCGCTGGTCGGTGGAGGCACCGGGATGGTGGGTGACCCGAGCGGCAAGCGCAGCGAGCGGCCGGTGCTCCCCCGGGAGCAGATCGAGGCCAACGCCGCGGCCATGCGGGCGCAGCTCGAGCGGTTCGTCTCGTTCGAAGGCAAGAACGCCGCCCGGCTGCTCAACAACGCCGAATGGCTCCGGCCGCTGCCGCTGCTCGACTTCCTCCGGGAGACGGGGAAGCACTTCACCGTCAACTACATGCTGCAGAAGGAATCGGTCCGGGCCCGCATGGAGACGGGAATCTCGTTCACCGAGTTCGCGTACATGCTGGTCCAGGCCCACGACTTCCATCACCTGTTCCGGACCGAGGGATGCGAGCTCCAGCTCGGCGGGAGCGATCAATGGGGGAACATCACCGCCGGGATCGAGCTGATCGCGCGCCGTGAAGGCGCGGCGGCGCACGGGCTCGTCTGCCCGCTGCTCACCGCCGCTTCGGGCGTCAAGTTCGGGAAGAGCGAGGGCGAGAACGTCTGGCTCGACCCCGCGCTCACGAGCCCGTACCGCTTCTATCAGTTCTGGCTCAACACCGACGACCGGGACGTGGAGCGCCTGCTCGGGATCTTCACCTTTCTCCCGCTGGAGGAGATCTCCGGGATCATGCGCGAGCAGGCCACCGACCCCGGCCGCCGGCCCGCCCAGCGGCGGCTGGCGCGCGAGGTCACCGCGACCGTGCACGGCAGGGCGACCACCGCCCGGGTGACCGCCGCGAGCGAGATCCTGTTCGGCGGCGGCGACCTCCGGTCGGCAGACGAGGAGACCTTTCGCGTGGTGAGCGGCGAGGTGCCGGTGCACTCGGTCCGGTCGGCCGATATCGAGAGCGGCGTTCCGCTGGCCGACGCCCTCGTGGGTGCCGGTCTGGCCTCCTCCAAGGCGGATGCCCGCCGGGGGCTCGCGCAGAGCGGATTCGCGGTGAACGGCGAGAAGACCGCCGCGGACCGCAAGCTCGGGCCCGACGACGTGCTGGCGGGCGGCTACATCGTGCTGCAGAAAGGACGGCGCCACTACGCGTTGGTAGCGGTCAGGCCTTAGCGGGCCCCTTCCACCCCTGCAAGGAGTGCTTTATGGGCCGGGAGTTCATGGCGTTCCTGAGGACCTACGGGATCATCGGCCTCGCCATCGCGGTGATCATCGGCGGCAAGCTCAACGGCCTCGTCACCGCGCTGGTCGACGGGCTGCTGATGCCGGTCATCGGCCTCATCCCCATCGGGGGCGACTGGAAGACCTGGGGCGCGATCATCGGCGGGCAGGAATTCAAGGTGGGTCCCCTGCTCGCGGCGATCGTGGACTTTCTGATCGTCGCGCTGCTCGTGTTCTGGTTCTCCAAGAAGGTGCTGAAGGAAGAGACGGTCGCGAAGAAGTAGACGGCCGGGGCCTTCGGTTACCGGTTACCGGTCACCCGTCACCGTCTCGGCTCCCAGCGCTCCCGGAGGCCTTCGCCCACGAGGTTGAGGCCGAGCACCGCGGCGCCCAGCGCAAGACCCGGCGCCACCGAGACCCAGGGGGCCACCCGCAGGAGGTCCCGGCCTTCCGCGACCATGCTGCCCCAGCTCGGCGTGGGCGGCTGCACACCCAGCCCGACGAACGAGAGCGCGGCCTCCGCCATCATGGCCGCCGCGACGCCGAGCGTGGCGGCGATGATCACCTGGGCGCGGAGGTTGGGGAGGAGATGCCGAAGCAGGATGCGCCGCGCGGGGGCGCCGAGCGCCCGAGCCGCCGCGACGTATTCCGTCTCCCGCAGGACCAGCGCCTGGCCCCGCACCAGCCGGGCCATCGCCGCCCAGCCCACGAATCCGATGACGGCAAAGGTGACCGTGAGCGAGGGTGGAACCGCGGCCGCGATCGCGATCAAGAGGAGCAGCGTCGGGAAGGCGAGCGTGACGTCGGCGAACCGCATGATCCCCGACTCGACCCAACGGCCGTACCACCCCGCGAGCAGGCCCAAGGTCACCCCGAGCAGCAGGGTCACGCTCTGGGAAACGAGCCCCACGACGAGGGAGATGCGTGCCCCGTAGAGCACCCGGCTCAGGACGTCGCGGCCCTGGGAATCCGTACCCAGCAGATGGTCCGCGTCCGGGCCTCTGAGGTAGGCCGCGAGGTCGCCCGCGACGGGGTCGGCGGGGGCGAGCCAGGGCGCGAAGACGCCCGCCAGGATGACGAGTCCGAGGAGCAGGAGACCGGCCAGGAGTCGCCGGTCGTCGAGAAGCCGGGCGGGATGAGCTGACACGGAAGTAATATCCCTGAATGGACGCACCGTCTCAATTCACGCTGGTGCTGGGCGGCGGCGGGCTCAAGGGGCTCGCCCACATCGGCGTGTTCCGCGCGCTCGCGGAGCGGGGTCTTCATCCCCAGGCGGTGATCGGCTGCAGCATGGGCTCGCTGGTCGCGGCCGCGTGGGCCCGCGGCCAGAGCATCGAGGAAATGGAGAACCGGGCGCTCGCGGTCCAGCGGACGGACATCTTCCGGATCGCCCACCTGGACATGGCGCTCCGCCGGATGCTCGCGCCGGCCGTCTATCGCCGGGAGCCGCTGGATGCCCTGATCCATGGTCTCGTGGGCGACGTCACGTTCCGCGAGCTCCCGCGGCGCCTCATCGTGAACACCGTCGACCTGAACACCGGCCAGCAGGTCCTCTGGGGCCTGCCGGGGCTCGACGGCGTGAAGGTCGCCGACGCGGTCTTCGCGTCCTGCGCGCTCCCCGGGATCCTTCCGCCCCGGGCCATCGACGGCCGGGTGTGCGTAGACGGCGCGGTGGTGGAGAACCTTCCGGTGCGCGCGGCCGTCGCCGTGAGCCGGTCCCCGATCATCGCGGTCGACATCGGCGGCGCCCGGGTCGAGCGGGCGGGTATCGAGCGGATGGGCTTCGCGGCGACCTACAGCCGGGGCCTCGAGATCGTCATGCAGAGCCTCGCCGGCGAGCATCTCCGCGAATGGACGGATCCGCCCATCGTGCTCATCCGCCCGCGCGTGGCGCGGATCTCGATGTTCGCCTTCAATCGCACCCCCTTCCTCATTGCCGAAGGCTATCGGGCGACCATCGAGACCCTGGACCTCCTGCCGAAGGAGCTGAACGAGCTTCCGCACGGCATCCATCCCCAGCGCGAGATGCGGGTCTCGGTGGATGCCGCCAAGTGCGTCGGCTGCGGCGTGTGCGTGGCGCGCGCGCCGGACACCTTTCGCCTGCGCCCGGACGGCATCGCCGAAGTGCGGGTCGAGCGACAGTGGTGGTCGCCGATCGGCGACTATCTCCTCACGGCCTGCCCGACCCGCGCGATCGCGGCCGAGCCGGTGCCGCCGTCGCGCTGAGGGCCCGGAGATCGCCGACCACGCGGTCCCAGTTGTAGAAGCTCTCCACCGCCCCCCGCCCCGCCGCCCCGAGCCGACGGGCGAGGGCGGGGTCCCGGAGGATTCGGGCGATCGCCGACGCCACCGCCGCCGGGTCCTCGGAGTTCGTCAGGAATCCCGTCTCCCCGTCCTTCACCGCGTCCGGCATTCCGCCCGACAGGCCCGCCACCACGGGCCGGGCCGACGCCGAGGCTTCGAGCAGCGCGATCCCGAATCCTTCCACGTCCCTGGCCGTCTGCCGTGAGACGCCGACGTAGACATCGGAGAGCGCGTAGGCGAACGGCAGCATCTCGTCCGTCACGTCGGTGAGGAAATGCACGCGGCTGCCGACGCCGGCTTCGGCGGCGAGCGTTTCCAGGGACGGCTGATGACTTCCCTCCCCCACGATCGCGTAGTGGAGCTCGGGAAACTCGGCCCCGAGGATCGCGAGCGCCTGGATGGTGGTGTCGATCCCCTTGTGCGGCACCAGACGGGCGACGGTGGTGAGCCATCGGCCCGGCGGAAGACGGTGGCTCGCCACGAGCGGTGCGGGATCGAGACCCGGCCGGAACACGTCCGGATCCGTGCCGAGCGGAACGACCCGGACCCGGAGCGTGCGATCCGCGAGACCCAGCTCGCGCAGCACTTCACACGCGACATCGTGGGTCCATCGGCTGTTGGCCACCAGCACCTCGGCGGACCCGAGCAGCGTCCGCGCGGCCAGGCGCTTCACCCGGGATTCGCGGTAGTTGTGTCGCAGGCCAAGCAGGTCTCCCCCGTGCACCATGACCCCGTACGGAATCCCACTCCGCTCGTGCGCCCACTTTGCCGGATAGGCGGCGGGACGGAGGTTGCCGCACCAGAGGAACCCCGGCGCTTCGTCGTGCAGGATGGTCGTCACCCGCCGCGACCAGAGCACGAGACCGGCCAGCGTCTTGAGCCGTCGCGACGGCAGGGCGAGCCGGTCGATCCGGTTCGGAAACCTGGCATCGTCGGCCGGCGTGTCGGGCTGCCCGGTGGAGACGATCAGCTCGCCGGCCGGATAGCGCAGAGCGAGCTCGGCCATCCACCGCGCGATCCCGCCTCCCATCGGCGGGAAGTCGAACGTGAGCAGGAGATCCGGCCGCGGCGTCATGCTACGCGGCCGAGCAGATCCAGCAGGCGGTCGCGGAAGCGCGCGGCGCAGGCGTCGATGGTGAGCGCAACCGGCGGCTCGGGCACGCGATCCGGCGGGGTACGCAGCGCCGTGCCCATGGCGTCGATCAGGGCGGCCGGGTCATCGAGCGGCACGAGGCCCACCCGCGCACCCAGCGCTTCGCGGTGCGGCGGAATATCGGAGGCCACGACCGGCACTCCGCAGGCGAGCGCCTCGAGCGGGGTGAGCCCGAAGCCCTCAAAGCGGCTGATCGCGACCACCAGATCCGCCGCGCGGTAGGCCCGGAGCACCTCCTCGTCGGTCGCCCACCGGTCTTCGAGATCGACCGGCACGCCGAGATCGCGCGCCAGAGCGCGAAGGCCCGGAGCCTCCGGCCCCCGACCCACGAGACGAACCAGCGGCTTGGGGAGGCATCCCGCGGCGGCCCGGATCAGCGCCGCGTGGTTCTTGTGCGGCACGAGGCGGGAGACCGCGAGGACGATGGGCCGGGCCGCGCGGCCGAGCGCGACCTTCCAGGGCCGTTCCGGCGCTGAGTCGCGGGTGAAGCGGTCGCTGTCGTAGCAGAAGGGCACCACGGCCGCCCGCACCCCGAAGCGCGCGGCCAGGTCCGCGGCGGTCTGACTCGAGGGACACCAGACGGCCGCCGCGCGCCGCGCCACGAAGCGGAGCCGGCTGTAGTGCCCCGGCCGGCCGGGATAGCGCAGCAGCGGACTGGGCACGGTGCGGAGACGGCCGCCCAGGTCGAGGACGAGATCGGGGCGTCCCCTGCCGAGTCGCCACGGCGGGAGATCCCAGACATAGAGACCGAGCGGCACGCCGTGCCGGTGCGCCCACTCGTAGGCGGCGACGGCACATTCGCCGTCCGCCGCGAGCGCCAGCCGCGCCGGGGCCTCGCCCTCCAGGGCCACCGTGAACCCCATGGCCTCGAGCCGGGTCGCCGGAAGCGTGCAGTACCGGTTGGGAGCGAACCAGCGAACGTCGTTCACGTCACACCGGCTCGTAGTTCCGAAACTCGAACGGCCGTACGCCGAGCACCCG
Organism: Gemmatimonadales bacterium; assembly: GCA_050733195.1. Lineage (GTDB taxonomy): Bacteria > Gemmatimonadota > Gemmatimonadetes > Gemmatimonadales > GWC2-71-9 > JABFSM01. The sequence continues at coordinate 58,905 of JBOHSH010000021.1, read as the reverse complement.
CTCGAGCGCGTCGGAGAGATAGAAGCGAATGTGCTCCAGCTCGAAGTAGGGCGGAGTCACCACGCGATCGGGATCGTGCCGCCGGGATTCGACCCACTCCCGGACGATCGCCGGATGTCGCCCGCGAAAGGGGCGGAGTCCGGGGAACCAGCGGAGCACCGCGGCTTCCTGCCGCGGCGGCACCCAGCGGCCGGGATAGAGCCGCCGGTCCACCTCGCCGCGCGCGCGGAGCGCCGCGGCGGAGCGCAGCCAGCCGTAGTGGAAGATCTCCGCCTCGCACAGCACCGCCCGCACCCGGCGGTGTCCCGGCTCGACCCGGAAGCCCTGCGCGTCGCGGAACGGCATGACGCCGCGCGCGAGGTCGAGTCGCACGGCGCGGACTTCGCGCCGGTACCAGCGCCGGTTCACCGCCTCGAGGTCGGGGCTTCCGAAGAGATGGCGGTAGCGGAGCGCGACGCCGTCCGCGCGGTCGTCGGCACGGGCACGCTCGATGGCGTCGCGCAGCGGATCGAGGCCGTCCTCGTGGAGGACTTCGTCGGCCTGGATACCGAGTCCCCAGGGGTTGCGGCAGGCCCGCATCGCGCGCAGCGTCTCGGTGCGGAGCAGCGCCTCACCCACGGTGAAGTCCCACTCGGTCTCGAGAATGCGGATGCGGGGATCGCCCATCGCGCGGACGCGCTCGAGCGTGCCGTCGTCGGACCGGCCGACGTTCACCACGAGCTCGTCGCACAACGGCAGAATCGAGCCGAGGCTCGCCTCGATCGGGAAATCGAGGCGGGTCGCGTCGCGGACGATGGCGAAGCCCGAAAGTGTCATGCGAGCGCCCGGGCGAGGAGCTCGTCCAGCCGGTGGCTCCAGGTGTGCTCGCGGAGCGCGCGGTCTCGGGCGCGCGCGGCGACCTCCATTCGGCGGGGCTCGTCGGCCAGGAGGGCGATCGCCCGCTCGCGCAGCTCGGCCGGCGTCCGGAAGAGGACGATCTCCCGGTCCTCGGCGAAGCTCCGGGTGATGTCGGCCTTCGCGTCGGCGAGCTGCACCGTGCCGATGGCCGCGAGCTCGAACACCCGCCGGTTCGCGCCGGTCCCGTAGCGCCCGCTCTCGGGCGGATCGCCGAAGAACTGGTGGATGTTGAGCGCCACATCGGCGTGGGAGAACGCGCGGACGAAGTCGTCGCCGTAGAGCGGCCCCCGCGGCCATCCCGGACCCCACACGGAAAGTCCCAGGTCCTCCACGACCGCGAGGGCGCGGGCGCGCTGATCCTCGATCGAGCCCACGAACGCGATCGGGGTCCGCGGCATCCGCGCGTCCGGCAGCGGACGGTGGTAGGCCGGCTCACAGCCTTCCGCGAGGTACTCCGCCCACCGGCCCAGCTCCCGATGGCGCGCCACCATGGACGTGTCGAAGAGGAAGAGCCGGTCGTAGGCACGACCGATGGTGAGGGAGAGATCGAGCAGATGCGGACTGTCCGGCCACCAGTTCGCCCAGCGCGCCGTGCCGCACGGCCGGACCGCGTCGATCACCTCGGGAGGGAGCGAGCCGCCCTTGAACACGAGGACGAGATCGGGACGGTGCCGGCCGATCGTCTCGCGGAGGCGGCGCCCGAGCGAGCGGCGCAGGAGGGCGTCGAGCCCCCGGGTCCGCTCCTCGCAGATCGCCACGTCGCATCCCAGGCCTTCGAGCGCCTCGCGCAGAACCCCGCCGGTGCGGTGGTACCTCGGGTTGAACTTGGCGACGAGGAGAACGCGAGTGCCTGCGTGCGGTCGAGACACGCGCGAAAGCTATACCGATGCTACCTTGCCCGCCGATGAAGGTGGCCCTGCTCCATCACGTCCGGCTGCCGGTTTCGGGCTACGGCGGGACCGAGCGCGTGGTCGTCTGGCTGGCTCGCGGTCTCGCCGAGCGGGGTCACGCGGTGACGCTGCTCGCGCCCCACGGCTCCCGGGTCCCCGAGGCGCGTCTCGTTCCCCTGGATGCAGCGGCCGCGGAGCGAATCGACTTCGATCCGCGGCCGCATCTGCCGCCGGGCGTCGAGGTGCTGCACGCCCACCGTCCGATCGGGCCTTTTCCGGACTTGCCCGCGCTCTGGACGCTGCACGGGTTGCCCTCCCGCGCCACCTACCCGCCCAACCTCGTGGCTTTGAGCGCCGATCACGCACGCCGCTCCTGCGCGGACGCCTGGGTGCACAACGGTCTCGACCCCTCGGAGTACCGCTTCGGGCCCGTGAAGCGGGGATTCGATCTCTTCCTCGGCCGGCTGCACCGGGAAAAGGGCTGGCGCTGGGCAGTGCACGGCGCCCGCGCCTCGCGGCGGCGTCTGGTCGTCGCCGGCGGCTGGCGTCCGTCGCTGCGCACCGGCCTGCGCTACGCGGGAACGGTTCAGGACGAGGGGAAGCGCGAGCTGCTCGCCGACGCCGCCTGTCTCTGGATGCCGGCGCTCTGGGATGAGCCGTTCGGGCTCACCCTGGTCGAGGCGCTGGTCTCGGGCACGCCCGTCCTCGGCACGCGCCGCGGCGCGCTGCCGGAGGTCGTGACGCCGGAGGTGGGCTGTCTCGGGAATACGCTGGAGGAGCTCGTCGCGCTCAGGAACGCCATCGACCGCGTCGACCCGGCGGCCTGCCGCGCGCGCGCGGTCGAGCGGTTTACGCACCGCAGGATGGCGGAGGACTACGAGCAGCTCTATCGACGGGTGGTCAGGACGGGCTCGCTGTCCGGCTGAATCCTCGTTCAACCGTCAACTCTCAACCGTCAACCGTCAACGCGTCACCGAGTCGACGATCCGGGTGAGCCGATGCATGTACGTGTGCCGCGCCAGCGCCTCCCGTCGCGCCGCGGCGGCGATCGGCTCCATCGACGGGAGATCGTGGAGCGCCGCCTCCACGAGCGAGCGCAGCTCGGCCGCATCCTGGAAGACCATCACCTGCTCGCCGGTCTGGAACATCGCCGGCAGATCCGCCCGCGCGTCCACGACCTGGGGCACGCCGATGGCCGCGATCTCGAAGAGCCGCTGATTCACCGTGCCTTCGTCCGCCCCGTTGCCGCCCGCCGTGTGGTGGATGTTCACCGCCACGGACGCGCCCCCGTAGGCCCGCACGTAATCGTCGGTGCTGGCCACCTCGCCGCGGCAGTAATCCTTGAGCGTCGTGCGCCGCCAGCCGGGCCCCCAGAGCGCCAGACCGAACCCGGTGAGCCCCGTGAGCAGCAGCTCCCGCCGCGGCGTCGCGGAGCCGGCGAAGACGACATTGGCGCGGTACTGATCCTTGGAGCGGAGCGGGCGATAGACGGAGGGGTCGGCCGCGAACGGCACTACTTCGACCGGCCGGCCGAGCTCCGTCTCCATGCGGGCCGCCACGTCGGATCCCGTCACGAACACGTGATCGTAGGCGGCGGCGCGCCGGCAGGCGTCGTACGCCGTCCGAAGGTCGTCGGGAAACCAGTTGGCCCAGGGGAGCCGGGTCTCCTTGCGCAGCGTGGTCACCAGATCGGGCTCGAGCTCCGGAGCGCCGATGACGAGCACGAGGCGCGCGTTGGCGGCCTCCACGCTCCGGAGCAGCCGGGAGCGAAGATCGTTGCCGGCCAGCCGCCCGAGGAGCCCGGGGCGCTTCAGCAGATCGAACACCTCCACCCGGCACCCCAGGCGCTCGAGGGCCCGGCAGCGCTGCGCCGCGTGGGCGTGGTGTGCTTCATCGAAGGAGGCGACAACCAGCACCGGCAGCACCTTCATGCGAGGATCTCCGCACCGCGGAACTGGAGCTCGTAGAGTCGACGATAGAGCCCGCTCTCGGCGAGCAGCTCGCCGTGCGTGCCGCGCTCCACGATCCGGCCGCCGTCCAGCACGAGGATCTGGTCGGCATCCAGCACCGTCGCGAGGCGGTGCGCCACGACCAGCACCGTCCGGTCCTGCATCAGCCGGTCGATCGCGTCCTGCACCAGACGCTCGGACTCGGTGTCGAGCGCGCTCGTGGCCTCGTCGAGCAGCAGGATCGGGGGATCCCGGAGCAGCGCCCGGGCGATCGCGATCCGCTGCCGCTGCCCGCCCGAGAGCCGTGTCCCCCGCTCCCCGAGCAGTGTGTCGTATCCGCCCGGGAGCTGGGTGATGAAATCGTGGGCGTTCGCGGCACGGGCGGCGGCCTCGACGGCGTCCCGCTCGGCCCCGGGACGACCGTAGGCGATGTTGGCCCTGACGGTGTCGTTGAGGATCACCGTGTCCTGGCTGACGACGCCGAGCAGGGCGCGGAGGGAATGGCGCTCGAGCCGGTGGAGCGGGACGCCGTCGAGGCGAATCTCTCCCGCGCCCGGCTCGTGGAAGCGGGGCAGCAGCTCGAGCAGCGTCGTCTTCCCCGCCCCGCTCGGCCCCACGACGGCGGTGACTCGTCCGCGCGGCACGGTGAACGTGACGTCCTGCAGCACCGGCTCCTCGCCGTCGTACGCGAAGCTCACCCGGTCGAAGGCGATCTCGCGCTCGAACCGCGCGGGCAGCGCACCCGGCGGATCCGCTTCCACGCCGGGGCGGTCGAGAATCGCGAACACCCGTTCGGCGCTCGTCGCGGCCAGAGCCCACGACGTGGGGAACTGCGAGATCGACTTGATCGGCGACATCATCCGGAGCGCGGCGACCAGGAACCCGATGGTCGCCGCGGGACCGAGCGCAACGCCGCTCATCGCGGGATGCGCGGCGGACCAGATGATGAGGATGATCACGAGACCGCCGAAGACCTCGCTCACCGGGCTCGTCAGCGACGCGTAGCGCTGGGTCTTCCGCACCCGGCGCCGATACCGGTCCGCCTGCCCGGCGAAGAGCTCCCCTTCGGCCCGCTCTCCGCCGTACGCCCGCACCAGCTTGATCGCGCCGAGCCGTTCCGTGACCGTGGCGGTCAGCTCCGCCTGCTCCACGTGCCAGAGCCGCGCGTGACGCCGGAGCCGGTTGAGCACGAGCCGGATGCCGAGCACCAGCACCGGAGCGGCGGCCAGCGTAATGAGCGTGAGCCGCCAGGAGAGGCTTGCGAGTATGCCGAGCGTGATCAGGATGACGACCGCATTCTGGAACAGCGCCGCGAGCGAGGCGGTCACCGCGAGCTTGGCCCGGTCGGCGTCCGCGATCACCCCCGAGATGAGCAGGCCGGCTCTCGTGCGCTGGAAGAAGGCGAGGTCGAGGGTGAGCAGGTGCCGGTAGAGCCGCACGCGGAGATCGCGCACCAGGCCCTCCTGCACCGCGACCGACAGCTGATTGGCGGCGTACTGCATCGCGTTCTTGAGCAGGAGGACCGTGAGCAGCACGAAGACGAGCCGCCCCGCCGCGGCCCGGGGGGAAAGGCCCGCCACGAGCGGCGCGAAGACCCGGTCCGCGACGCGCTCGAGCGCCGTGGCCTGCTCGGCCAGCGCACCGGCCGTGCCGAAGAGCGCCTTGAGCAGCGGCACGAGCACGACGATGGTGACCCCGTCGAGGACCGAGGCGAGCAGCGTGGCGCCAAGACCGAGTCCGAACAGTCCCGCGTACGGACCCGCCGTCGCGAGCAGTCGTCGAGCCGTCGTGGTCGCCATGAATGCAAGCTAACGCGCTGGCCGAAGCAATTCACGAGGCCTACATTCCCTGCGGTGGCTCCCAGCATCCTGCTCGTCCGCTTCAGCGCCATCGGCGACATCCTGCTCACGACTCCGCTGGTCCGCGCCCTGCGCGCGCGGCATCCCTCGGCCGCGATCACGTACGTCACGCGGGCGGCGTACGCGCCGCTGCTGGCCAGGAATCCCCATCTCACCGAGGTGATCGCCTGGGAACCGGGCACCCCGATCGGGCGGCTCGCGCGCGAGCTCCGCGCCCGCCCGTTTACCCACCGGCTGGATCTGCACGGGAGCATGCGCAGCCGGTGGCTGCGCTGGCGCATGGGGGGCCGGTGGACCGGCTACCCCAAGCTCCGGCTCGCGCGCACCGCGCTCATCCGGTGGAAGCGGGACTGGTACCGGGATCGCCGGCCGGTGGCCGAGCGCTACTTCGACGCCGCACGGGGCCTCGACGTCGAGCCGGACGGTGGCCCGCCCGAATGCTTCGTCTCGGCGGCGGCGGTACGGGAGGCCGATGACTTCCTCCGCGAGCGGGGGATCGGCACCGCGCGCCAGCTGATCGCACTGGCGCCCGGAGCGGCGCACGCCACCAAGCGCTGGCCCGTCCACCACTGGGCGTCCCTCGCCCGGCACCTGGTCTCGTCCGGCAACGACCTCGTGGTCGTCGGCGGACCGGACGACCTGTTGCTCGGGGCGCAGGTGGCCGGCGCGGTGGGTGAGCGCGCGGCCAACGCGGCCGGCGCGTTCGATCTCCTGGGCACGGCGGCGATCCTCAAGCGGTCGCGGGCCCTGATCGGGGGGGACACGGGCGTGATGCACCTCGCGACGGCCGTCGGCACGCCGGTCGTGGCGCTCTTCGGTCCGACCGTCGAGCGCTTCGGGTTCTTCCCGTACGGTGCCAAGGCCACGGTGGTCGAAAAGGAGCTGCCCTGCCGTCCCTGCAGCGCCCACGGCGGCCCCGTCTGCCCCCTCCGTCATCATCGCTGTCTCCAGGACCTCATGCCGGACGAAGTGCTGGAAGCACTTCGGAAGCTGCCCCGATGAGCGGCTTCTCTCCCGCCGGCGTCACGCTCATCCGGCTCATGACGGAAGCTCCCCGCGGGCCCCGCCGGGAAGGCGCGTTCGCCCTTTGGCTCGTGGTGCGGCTCGCCGAAGACCTGCTCCTCGCGCCGCCCCAGCCGGATCGCGCCGCGCGCCGGCGGGCGGCGGCGCTGGGCCAGCGGCTCTCGAGCCTGACGCTTCCCGCCCCGCTCCGCCGCGCTCTGGGCGCCGCGGTCGCGGCCCTCGAGGAGCCCAAGCCCGGCGTCGCCCCCATCGTGCTGCAGCAACTCGTCGCCCCCGCCCGCGAGACGCTGGGTCCGGAGGCTGCCGACGCGCTGGCGAAAGCGGCGAGGGCGGCGAAGAGCGCTGGGTCCTGAACGCGGAACTCTCCTATATTTGCTGCAGCGTCCCTGCCCGGAGTCCCCATGGCCGGCCACAGCAAGTGGAAGCAGATCAAGCACAAGAAGGCGGCGGCCGACAACAAGCGCTCGGCGGTCTGGGCGAAGTGCATCCGGGAGATCACCGTCGCCGCGAAGGCGGGAGGCGGCGACCCCGGGATGAATCCCCGGCTCCGCACCGCCGTGGATGCCGCGCGCGCGGTCAACATGCCCAACGACAACATCGACCGCGCCATCAAGAAGGGCACCGGCGAGCTCGCGGGCGAGAGCTACGACGAGGTGACCTACGAGGGCTACGGCCCGGGCGGCGCCGCGATCTTCATCGAGGCGACCACGGACAACGCCAACCGCACCGTCGCGGAGGTGCGGCATGCCTTCAGCCGCCAGCACGGCAATCTCGGCGCGTCCAACTCCGTGGCGTGGATGTTCGACCGGAAGGGGCAGATCACGCTTGACGTGTCGCGGCACGCCGAGGACGCCACGATGGAGGCCGCGCTCGACGCCGGCGCGGAAGACCTCGTCCGGGACGGCGACCAGTATGTCGTCACCACCGCTCCCGGGGACTTCCACGCGGTGCGGGACGCGCTCCGGAGCCGCGGCTACACTCCGGTCTCGGCCGAGCTCGCGATGGTGCCCCGCAACACGGTGAAGGTGGAGGGGCAGGACGCCGAGCGGCTTCTCCGGCTCGTGGAGGCGCTGGAGGATCTCGACGACGTCTCCAAGGTGTTCTCGAACTTCGACATCGACGCGGCGACGCTGGCCGAGGCGGAGGCGTGAGCCCGGTCCGCTGCGCGTGAAGATCCTCGGCATCGACCCCGGGACCGCCACGGTCGGCTTCGGCATCATCGAGTCGACGGGACGCCTGGGCCGGACCGCGCGCCTCGTCGAGTGCGGCGTGGTACGGATGCGCGCCGGGGACACGCTGCCGCGCCGGCTCGCGCAGATCCATGCGGGAATGGGCGAGCTGCTCGAGCGGCATCGCCCCGACGCCCTCGCGGTCGAGGACATCTTCTACGGTCCCAACGTGCGGACGACCGTCGTGCTCGGCCACGCGCGCGGCGTCATCCTCCTCGCGGCGGAAGAAGCGGGTGTGCCGGTGACCTCGTACGCGCCGAGAGTCGTGAAGAAGACGGTCGTCGGCGCCGGCGGCGCGCTCAAGGCCCAGGTGGGCTACATGGTCGCGCGCCTGCTGCAGCTCCAGGCGCCCCCGAAGCCGGCCGACGCGGCCGACGCCGTCGCGGTGGCCCTGACCCATCTCCTCCGCCCGGTGCGGGCGGCGCCGGCGTCGGGCGGACTCCGGCGATGATCGCGAGCCTCTCCGGCGTGCTCACCGAGCGCGACGGAGACTCGGTGGTCATCCAGACCGACGGCGGCGTCGGCTACGCGGTCGCGGTGCCCCTCGGCGTGTTCGAGCGCCTGCCGCCGCGCGGGGCCCGCTGCTCGCTGCACACCGAGCTGGTCATCCGGGAAGACGGGTGGACGCTCTACGGCTTCGACAGAGCGGAGGAGCGGACCGTCTTTCAGCGGCTCCTCGGCGCGAGCGGCCTGGGACCCCGTCTCGCCCTCGCGATCCTGTCCGGCCTCGGCCCGGAACGGACGGTGCGCGCCATCACGGGCAAGGACGTCGCCGCGCTGTCCACGGTAAGCGGCATCGGGAAGAAGCGGGCGGAGAAGCTGATCGTGGAGCTGTCCGACCGGTTCGCCGATCTCGAGCGCGCCCACCCCTCGCCGCGCCCGGCCCGTGCCGCCGACGCCGCAGTCCGCGCGCTCGGGAACCTGGGCTACGGACCGGCCGCGGCGGACGACGCCGTCCGCGCGGCGCTGGAAGACGGCACCGCGGAAGACACGCCCGCGCTCGTGCGTCGTGCCCTTCAGCACCTCACGAATGCCCGCGGAGGACGCGGATGATCGCCGCTTCTACCGCTCCCCACGTGACCGCCGAATGGCAGTGCACGAGCTGCGGTTCGACCAATCGGAAGTTCGTGGCCGCCGGCACGACCCGGGCGGAGGATCGCTGTGTGTCCTGTCACACGCCGCACGTGATCCGCCCGGGACCGCGACCGGTCAGGTGGGAGGCAAGTGCGAAATGAGGTGCTGAGTTCTGAGTTCTGAGTTCTGGGTTCTGGCTTCGTGCCAGAGCTGGTTTCACGGCACGGGCGGACCTGAGTCCCTGGAACCGAAACCCAGAACCCAGAACCCGGAACCCAGAACCCAGAACCCAGAACTCAGAACTCAGAACTCAGAACATGCCTCTAGAGATCACGACCCCCGCCGCGCTTCCCGAGGAGGGCAGCGCCGATGCGGCCCTCCGGCCCTCGCGGCTCGACGAATTCGTGGGCCAGGCGCCGCTCAAGGCGTCGCTCCAGATCGCCATCGACGCGGCGCGGGGCCGGCGGGAGCCGCTCGACCATCTCCTCTTCTTCGGACCGCCGGGGCTCGGGAAGACGACGCTCGCCCTGCTCCTCGCGAAGGAGATGGGGGTCCAGATCCGCACGACCTCGGGGCCGGTGCTGGAGAGGCCGGGAGATCTCGTGGGCCTCCTCACCGGCCTCGGCGACGGCGACGTCCTGTTCATCGACGAGATCCACCGGCTCCGGCCCCAGCTCGAGGAGTTCCTCTATCCCGCCATGGAGGACTATCGGGTCGACGTGCGGATCAGCGACGGCCCCAACGCCCAGACCATTCCGATGCAGCTCGAGCGGTTCACCCTGGTCGGCGCAACCACCCGGTTCGGGCAGCTCACGCCGCCGATGCGGGCGCGGTTCGGGATCGTGGAACGGCTGAGCTTCTATCCGCCCGAGGATCTCGCGAAGATCGTGCTCCGGTCGGCGGGCATTCTCCGGGTCGCGATCGAGACGGAGGGTGCCGCCGAGCTCGCCCGGCGCAGCCGCGGCACGCCCAGGATCGCGAACCGGCTCCTGCGCCGGGTGCGCGATTACGCCCAGGTCAAGGCCGACGGCGTGGTCACCGCCGCGGTGGCGGCCGAAGCGCTGGCGCGGCTCAACGTCGACGAGTTCGGCCTCGACGACATGGACGCGCGCATCCTCACCACCATCATCGAGAAGTTCTCGGGAGGCCCGGTCGGCCTCAACACGATCGCCGCCGCCGTCGGCGAGGACGCCGGCACGCTGGAGGAAGTGTACGAGCCCTATCTCCTCCAGCAGGGATTCCTCGAGCGGACACCGCGGGGCCGCCTCGCGACCGCAAATGCCTACCGGCGCTTCGGCATCACGCCGCCGGCGCGCCCCGGAGGAGAAGGGCAGGCCGCGCTCTTCGATGCGTGATCCGGCGGCGCTCCGGACCGCCGACTTCGACTATCACCTCCCGCCCGAGCTCATTGCCCAGACGCCGTCCGCGCGGCGCGGGGACAGCAGGCTGCTCGTGGTTCGACGGGAGAACGTTCAGACACCCAGTCTGCAAGACTTTCACTTCTCCGATCTCCCCAACCTCATTCCCCCCGGCGACCTCCTCGTCCTCAACAGCTCCAGAGTGCGGCACGCGAGACTCCTCGGCCACCGCCCCTCGGGAGCCCCCGCCGAAGTGCTGCTGATCCACCCGGCGGCCGACGAGACCTGGGTGGCGATGGGACGCCCGGGCAGCGCGCTGCGCCCCGGCCGGCGGATCACGATCGGCGAGGGCGTGGAGATCCTCACCCTCGAGGTGCTGGACGAGGGCTACCGCCGCGTGCGGGTAATCGGCGCCACCGCGGAGGAGGCGATGCGCCGCTTCGGCCGTCTCCCGCTTCCTCCCTACATCGAGCGGGAGCCTGCGGACGAGGACGACCACCGGTATCAGACCGTATTCGCCGAGCGGGAGAGCAGCGTCGCGGCGCCCACGGCGGGCCTGCACTTCACCACAGCGCTTCTCGAGGAGCTCCTGTCGAAGGGGGTGCGCGTCGCGAAGCTCGAGCTCGAGGTCGGCCCGGGAACCTTCCGGCCGGTCGAGGAAGCGGACTACCGCCGCCACCCGATGCACCCCGAGCGCTACGAGATTCCCCCCGCCGCCGCCGGCGCGGTCTCGGAGGCCCGAAGCCGCGGGGCGCGGGTCTGGGCCGTCGGGACGACCGTCGTACGGGCGCTCGAGTCGGCGGCGCGCGAGGACGGCACTGTCGCCGCCGGCGGCGGCGAGACGCGGCTGATGATCGCGCCGGGATACCGGTTCCGGGCCGTGGACGGGCTGCTCTCGAACTTCCATCTCCCTCGGTCCACCCTGCTCCTCCTGGTCGCGGCCTTCGCGGGCTACGAGACGACGATGGCGGCCTATCGCCACGCCGCCGAGCATCGGTATCGCTTCTACTCCTACGGCGACGCGATGCTCGTGTGGTGAGCCCGGGGGTTACCTTTGCGCGCCATGTTCGACCTGACCATCGAGCGGACCACAGGGCGCGCCCGCGCCGGGCGTCTCGTGCTCCCGCACGGCGCGGTGGAGACCCCGGCGTTCATGCCGGTGGGCACGTACGGCGCCGTGCGGGGCCTGCATCCCGCGGAGGTGGAGGAGGCGGGGGCGCGCATCATGCTCGCCAACACCTATCACCTGCACCTGCGTCCCGGCGAAGCGACGATCGGCGCGATGGGCGGGCTCCACCGGTTCATCAGCTGGTCGCGTCCGATGCTCACCGATTCCGGTGGCTTTCAGGTCTTCTCCCTCGCGGGCCTGCGGACCGTCGCGGAAGAAGGCGTCTCCTTCACCAGCCACATCGACGGCTCCGCCCGGACGCTCACGCCCGAGCGCTCGATGGAGATCCAGTGGGCGCTCGGCGCCGACATCGCGATGGCGTTCGATCATGTGGTCCCCGGGCAGGCCTCGCGGGAGCTCGCGGAGGAGGGCATGGAGCGGACGCTGCGCTGGCTGGACCGGTGCCGGGCACGGCATGAAGGCCTGGCAGGGGGGCAGACGGACGGACGTCAGACCCTCTGGCCCATCATCCAGGGCGGTATTCATCACGACCTCCGGCTTCGCTCGCTCGAGGGCACGCTCGAGCGCGGTCCCTGGACCGGCGTCGCCGTCGGCGGCCTCTCGGTCGGCGAATCCAAGCCGGTGATGTACGGCGTGCTGGACCTCCTCTCGGAGCGGCTCCCCGCCGACCGCCCGCGTTATCTTATGGGCGTCGGTTTCCCCGAGGATCTCCTCGAGGGAATCGCCAGAGGCGTCGACCTCTTCGACTGCGTCGCCGCCACGCGGAACGGCCGGCACGGCAGCGCCTGGACCGCCGACGGGCGGGTGAACATCCGCAAGGCCGCCCACCGGACGGACGAACGGCCGCTCGAGGACGGCTGCGATTGCGCCACCTGCGCGCGGTTCTCCCGCGGCTACCTGCGCCACCTGTTCGTGGCCGAGGAGATTCTCGGGCTCCGGCTGGTGTCGCTGCACAACGTGCGGTTCCTGCTGCGGCTCGCCGGAGCCGCGCGGGCGACGATTCTCTCGGGAGAGTTTGATAGCTGGAGCCGCGGGTGGCTCCGGCGCTACCACGGACGAGACTGCGCATGACGACCTGGCTGCTCGACCTCATGGCGCCGACCGGAAGCGGGGGCAGCGGCTTCGCCATCCTCCTGTTCCAGTTCGGCGCCATCATCCTGATCTTCTACTTCCTGCTCATCCGGCCGCAGTCCCAGGCGCGCAAGAAGCACGCGACGCTCCTCGCCGGGCTCAAGAAGGGCGACGAGATCACGACCGCCGGCGGCATCATCGGCAGGGTCCGCGACATCAAGGACGACCGGGTCACGATCGAGAGCGGCACCTCCACCCTCGTGGTGGAGCGGGGCCGGATCATCCGCGTGGGCGAGGTCGTCTCGCCGACGGCCTGACCGTGGCGGTGCGCGACCTCCACCTCCTTGGCTCTCCCGCGCTCCGGCAGCGGAGCGCCGGGGTCGGGAAGGTGGGAGACGACACCCGGCGCCTGGTCGACGATCTCTTCGAGACGATGGATGCCGCCCGGGGCATCGGTCTCGCGGCGAATCAGGTGGGCGTCGCGGACCGGGTGGCCGTCGTGGGCGTCGAGCACGACCGGCTCGCGATGGTGAATCCCGTCATCGTGAGCGCCGAGGGCACCGACCGCGCCGAGGAAGGCTGCCTCTCGATCCCCGACGTCTACGCGGAGGTGTCCCGTCCGGCGCGGGTCGTCCTGGAAGCCCTCGACCGCTCGGGTCTGCCTTACCGTCTCGAGGCGGAGGGTCTCCTCGCCCGCGCGATTCAGCACGAGATCGACCATCTCGACGGCATCCTCTTCATCGATCACCTGACCGCCCTCAAGCGCCAGCTCCTCCTCGCCCGCTACAAGCGCGAGCACCGCGGCGACGGCATCCTCAAGACCATCCGGCCGGAACCCGCGCGGCCGGAGTGATGCGGATCGTTTTCTTCGGCACCCCCGCGTTCGCGGTGCCGACGCTGCAGGCACTCCTCGCGGAGCGGGCCGATGTCGCCGGCGTCGTGACCCAGCCCGATCGCCCGCGCGGGCGCTCCCGCTCGACGCTCGTGCCGCCGCCCGTCAAGGAGCTCGCGCGGGCCCACGGGCTCGAGGTGCTGCAGCCGGAGAAGCCCGCCGGCGACGTCTTCCTGCAGCATCTCCGGCACTGGCATCCCGAGCTGGGCGTCGTGGTCGCCTACGGGCATCTGCTCCCGCCGTCCGTGCTCGGGCTGCCCAGCCGCGGCATGATCAACGTTCACGCGTCCCTGCTGCCCGCACTCCGCGGCGCCGCGCCGGTCCAGCATGCGATTCTCCGCGGCGACACCACGACGGGTGTCACGATCATGCAGATGGATCGCGGAATGGACAGCGGAGACATCCTGCACCAGGTCGAGACGCCGATCGAGCCCGACGAGACCGGCGGGGAGCTCACGCTACGGCTCGCCCGGCTCGGCGCCGATGCGCTCCTGGAGGCGCTCGCCCTGATGCGCCTCGGGCGGCTCCCGCGTCGGCCGCAGAACGGCGCCGACGCCACCTTCGCGCCCAAGATCGACCGGTCGCTCGCCCGGATCGACTGGTCCGACTCCGCCGAGGCGGTCACCCGGAAGATTCGCGCCTTCGACCCCGTGCCGGCGGCGTGGACCACGATCGCCGGTTCCGATCTCAAGGTGTTCGGCCCGAGGGTGCTGGAGGCTTCCGGCGCGGCGGGGACGATTCTCGCCACCCACCCGGCGCTCCGGGTGGCGGCCGGAAGGGGAGCGGTGGAGATTGCGGAAGTACAGCCCGCCGGCCGGCCCCGCATGTCGGCCGTCGCGTGGGCGCGGGGACGCGCGGACCGCCTCCGCGGCGGAGCCCGATTCGCGTGAGACCGTTGCCGCGGCTGCTGGCGCTCACCACCGATGCCCTCTGCCGATCCCCTGACTTCGGCGTGCGTGCCGCCGCGATCGCGGCCACCGGACCGGCCGTGGGGATCGTGGTTCGCGCGCCCGGGTCCACCGCGGCGCAGCACGCCGCCTTCGCCGAGCGCGTGGCCGCGCTCTGCCGGCCGCCGGAAGCGTCGCTCCTGGTGCACGCCCGGCCGGATCTCGCCCGGGCGGTCGCCGCGCAAGGCGTCGTGCAACGCCGCACCGACCTCTCCCCGGGCGACGCGCGCGCCGTCGCCGGAACCGCCTGGATCGGTGCCTCGGTGCACTCCGCCGACGAGGCGCGGGAGGCGGTGGACGACGGCGCCGACTTCCTCCTCGCCGGCAACGTCTGGGAGACCGCGTCGCATCCCGGCCGGCCGGCGAAGGGGCTCGGATGGCTCGAGGGGATCACCGCCGCGGGACGGCCCGTGTTCGCGATCGGCGGCGTGACGGCGGACCGGGCCGCCGAAGCCAGAGCGGCCGGAGCCTGGGGGGTCGCGGCGATCTCCGCCGCCTGGGAAGCGGCCGACCCGGCGTCGGCCGCGGCGGCGCTGGTCGCACCGTGGACGGAGAGCAGCTGATGATGACTGGCACAACATCCGAGGTCGTGCTGACGGTGAACGGCGAAGTCCGCCGCATTCCGGCGCCCGCAACGGCGGCGGGACTGCTGGAGCATCTCGGCCTCGATTCTCATACCGTCGTGGTCGAGGTGAATCGGCGCATCGTGCGCCGACCCGACCTCGAGCGGACCTCGCTGGCGAACGGGGACTCGGTCGAGCTGGTGCACTTCGTGGGAGGAGGCTGAAAATGACCGGCGTGGTCGACAGTCCGGTGTCCGCCCTCGACGATCCGATCGTCGTCGGCGGACGGCCCTTCCGGTCGCGCCTGTTCGTGGGCACCGGCAAGTACCGGTCGAACGCGGAGATGGTCGCCGCGCTCGAGGCGAGCGGTGCGGAAGTCGTGACCGTGGCGGTCCGCCGCGTCGACCTCGACAGGCGCCGCGAGGAAGGGATCCTCTACCATCTGGACCCGGCGCGCTTCTTCCTCCTCGCCAACACGGCCGGATGCTACTCCGCCGACGAAGCGATCCGCTTTGCGCGCCTCGGGCGCGAGGCCGGCTTCAACGAGTTCGTGAAGCTCGAGGTCATCGGCGACCGGGAGACGCTGCTCCCCGACGTCGCGGGATTGCTGGAGGCGACGCGGGTGCTCGTGCGGGAAGGGTTCCAGGTGCTCGCGTACACCAACGAGGACCTCATCACCGCGCTGCGCCTGGAAGAGGCGGGCTGCGCGGCGGTCATGCCCCTCGCCTCGCCGATCGGCAGCGGACTGGGGCTGCTCAACCCGTACGCGATCCGGACCATCAAGCGCCGGCTCTCGGTTCCCGTGATCGTCGACGCCGGTGTCGGCACCGCTTCCGATGCCTGCGTGGTGATGGAGCAGGGGGTGGACGGCATCCTCATGAATACCGCCCTCGCCGACGCCCGGGATCCGGTCGCCATGGCGCGAGCGATGCGGCACGCGACCGAGTCCGGCCGGCTCGCCTACCTCGCGGGGCGGATGCCGCGGCGCGAGGTGGCGGTTCCAAGCTCACCCGAGACGGGAAAGCCGCAGTGACCGCACCCCGGTAACCGGCCACCGGTCACCGTCATGTCTCCGGGTCTCGCCGCCCGCACCGCCGCCTGGCGTATTCTCCACGACGTGCACCGCGGCGTCCCCTTCGACCTGGCGATCGATCGCGCCTTCGGAGCCCTCACCGAGGAGGCGGACCGACGGCTCGCCCACGAGCTTGCGGCGGGCGCGCTCCGGCAGCGGGCCCGGCTCGACGGCGCCATCGCTCCGCACGTGAGCCTGGGGCTCGACAGCGTGCGCCCCGATCTGCTCGACATCCTCCGCCTCGGCGCCTATCAGCTGCTCTTTCTCGAGCGGGTGCCTCCCCACGCCGCGGTCTCGACGAGCGTGGAGCTCGCGCGCCGGGTGTCGGGAGCGCGGGTCGGCGCCTTCGTGAACGCGGTGCTCCGCCGAGTGGCGACCGCCGGAGACCGCGGGAGCCTCCGGGGCGGAGCGGCGGAGACGGTCGAGGCGGCCCCGGCATGCGCGACCGACCTCGCCGCGGCCTCGTCGCATCCCGAATGGCTGGTGGAACGGTGGGTCGCCCGCTTCGGCCTGGACGAGACGGAGCGACTGCTCTCCTGGAACAACAGGAGACCGTCGCTCGTCCTGCAGCCCGCACGGTGGGACGCCGACGCCATTACGGCCGCGCTCGACCGCGCCGGCGTTCGGTGGGCGCGAGCGCCCTACGACGCCGGCATCGTGGTCGAGACGTCCAGGCCTCGCGAGCTGCCGGGATTCGCCTCCGGCGCCTTCCAGGTCCAGGATCCCGCGCAGGCCCTCGTCCTCCGGTTCTTCGAGACCGATGCCGCCACCGTCTTCGACGCCTGCGCCGCTCCCGGGGGCAAGACCGTCGGGCTCTCCAGGAGCGGCCGGACGGTCGTGGCCGCGGACCGCCGACGCGACCGCATTCGCAGGCTCGTCGGCAATCTCGGCCGCGCCGCGAGCGGTCCCGCCTTCTCGCTGCTCGCCTCGGCCGACCGGCCCCCGGTCCGTCCGGTCGGCGCGGTGCTGCTCGACGTCCCGTGCCTCGGTACGGGCGCGCTGGCCCGGAATCCCGATGCGCGCTGGCGGGTGTCCGCCGACGCGCTCGAGGGCCTCACCGAGCAGGCGTCGCGATTCCTCCGCGCGCAGGCCGAGATCGTGCGCCCGGGCGGCTGGTTACTTTTCTCCACCTGTTCGCTCGAGCCGGAAGAGAACGAGACCCAGGTCGACGCATTTCTCGCCGCCGACACACGGTTCCGGCGCGAGCCGGGCGCGAGCGCTCCCGCCGACCTCCTCACCGCTGCCGGAGACCTGATGATCCTGCCCCAGCGGCACGGCATGGACGGCGCCTACGCGGCGCGACTTCGCCGAGTCGCCTGATGTCCGAACCCCGCTCCTCGCGCCGAAGGCGACGCGGCGGGTGGCCCCGAACCGTGCGCGGGCGACAGCGCCTGAGCGCGGTCGTCATCCTGGTCGGCGCCATCGTGATCGGATATCTCATCACGGTGTGGGCCTACCCCGCTCCGCTGATCGTCGGGGATCGGGCCGTCGCCCGGGTGCTCGGCCTTCCGATCAGCGCCGCGCAGCAGGAGCTCGAGGAACAGGGATTCAAGGTGCGCGTCGAAGAGCCGGTGCCCGATCCGGTCATTCCTCCGGGGCGCGTCGTCTGGCAGGATCCGCCGTCCGAGATGGTGCTCCCCCGCACCGGCACCGTGCACCTCGTCCCCAGCGCCGGTCCGGCGACCGTGCCGGTGCCGGACGTCGCGCAATTCGAGCTCGAGCAGGGACGCCAGATCATCGAAGCGGCCGGGTTCCGCGTCGGGAGCATCGACACGATTCCGAGCGGCGCGGTGCCCGGCGTGATCGTGAGCACGAGACCCGGTTCCGGTTCGATGCGGCCCCCCGGCACCACCGTGGAAGTCGCCGTGAGCCGCGGCCCGTCGGACATCCGCGTGCCCAACCTCGTGGGCCTGCCGCACGACGAGGCGCGCGAGCGGCTCGAGGCGCTCGGACTCCGCGTGGGGACCGTGCGGACCCGCGAAGGCGGTGCGGCCGGCACGGTGCTCGACCAGCAGCCGTCGGCCGGGATCCTCGCCCCGAAAGACGGCCGGGTGAACCTCCTGATCGCGGCAGACCGTCCGTGAGCGCGGTGCGCATCGCCCCCTCGGTCCTGTCCGCCGACCTCGGCCGCCTCCGCGAGCAGATCGCCGAGGCGGAGCGCGGCGGCGCCGACTGGCTGCACGTCGACGTGATGGACGGCCGCTTCGTGCCGAACCTCACCTTCGGCGCGCCGCTCATCCGCGCCCTGCGCAAGGCCTCGAGTCTTCCCCTCGACGTGCATCTCATGGTCGAGCGGCCGGAGCACTACATCGCCGAGTACGCGGACTTAGGCGTCCGGGTCTTCACCCTCCATCCGGAGGCGACCCTGCACCTCCAGCGCCAGCTCGCCTCCATCCGCGAGCGCGGCATGGCCGCGGGGCTCGCGCTCAACCCCGGAACCCCGGTGGGCCACCTGGAGGAGGTTGCCGACGACGTCGACCTGGTCCTCGTGATGTCGGTGAATCCGGGATATGGGGGGCAGCGTTACATTCCGGGGTCGACCGACAAGATCCGCCGGGTCCGGCGGGTGCTCGATCAGCGGGACAGCCGCGCGGCACTCGAGGTGGACGGCGGGATCACGGTCGACACGATTCGTGGAGCGCGCCTGGCCGGCGCCGATACCTTCGTGGCCGGCACGGCCGTGTTCGGCGAGTCCGACGTGGGGGCGGCGATCCGCCGGCTTCGCGACGCGTGCGCCACACCGGTGTAGGGAGGAACGGATGTCGAAGCAGTGGCTGGCGGTGACGGCGATCGTGGCCGGGCTCGTGCTCGGCGCGGCGGCGCTCGTCAAGTTCGGACCCGAGATCGAGGGTGTGGAGGTCGGCAAGAAGGCCCCCGACTTCGCGGCGGTCACGCTGGCCGGGGACTCGGTCAGTCTGAGCACGAAGTACCGCGGCCAGGTCACCCTCGTGAACATCTGGGCGACCTGGTGCATTCCCTGCCGGACCGAGATGCCCGCGATGGAGGAGCTCTTCCGCGAGCTGGGTCCCCGCGGCTTCCGCATCGCCGCGGTGAGCGTCGACGAGGGGACTCGCGAGGACGTCGCCTCCTTCGCGAAGGACTACGGCCTCACCTTCGACATCCTTCACGATCAGACGGGCGACATCCAGCGCATCTACCAGACGACCGGCGTGCCGGAGAGCTTCCTCCTCGACAAGGACGGCGTGATCGTGAAGAAGGTGATCGGCGAGCACCCCTGGAGCTCGCCCGCCAACCGCCGCGTCATCGCGGGCCTGCTCGGCGTCCCGCTCCGGTCGGAGGCGGCCGCGTCGACGGCCGGCCAGCCCGGAAAGCCCGGTGGCTGAGCGCGTTCTCGGAATCGAAACGAGCTGCGACGAGACTTCGGCGGCCGTCCTCAGCATCGAGGACGGCCGACCCGTTCTCGAGAGCCTCGTGATCCTGTCCCAGGACGTCCATCGGGTGTTCGGCGGCGTGGTGCCGGAGCTCGCGAGCCGCGAGCACCTCCGGACCATCGGCCCGGTGGCCGATCGCGCCCTCGCGGAAGCCGGGATCGCGCTCGATGACCTCACCGGGTTCGCCGTCACCGCGGGGCCGGGCCTCGTGGGCGCGCTCCTGGTCGGCCTCATGTACGCCAAGGGTCTCGCCTTCGCCCTCGACAAGCCGCTCGTCGGCGTGCATCACCTCGAGGGCCATCTCTTCGCGCCGACCCTCGAGGACGACGGGCTCGTCCCGCCGTTCGTCGCGCTCCTCGTGAGCGGCGGCCATACCCTGCTGCTCGATGTCCCGGAATGGGGCCGCTATCGCCTCCTCGGCCAGACGCTCGACGACGCGGCGGGTGAGGCATTCGACAAGGTCGGGACGCTGCTCGGGCTCGACTACCCCGCGGGCGCCGCCCTCGAGCGCCTCGCGGCGCTGGGCAGGCCCGGGCGCTTCCGGTTCCCCCGCTCCATGCTCAGGACTCTGGATGGCCACGGCGACGATCGCTGGGCCTTCTCCTTCAGCGGTCTCAAGACCGCGGTGCTTCGAGCGGTGCGCGCCAGCGACGACATCGAGCGCGATCGCGCCGACCTCGCCCGCGACTTCCAGGACGCCGCCCTCGAAGTCCTCGTCGAGAAAACGGCCCGCGCCACCGAGGAGCTCGGCCGGCCCATCGCCATGATCGGCGGCGGGGTCGCCTGCAACCGCGCGCTCGCGGAGGCGCTCCGGGCCCGACTCGACGGGGTGGCCCGGGTGGCAGTCGCGTCACCCCGGCTCAACACCGATAACGCCGCCATGATCGCCGCCGCCGGCGCCTGGCGCCTGGCCCGCGGGGAGCGCAGCGGCTGGGACCTGGAGCCGTTCGACAGCGGGCCGCTCCCGGGGTTAGGGAGCTAGGGAGCTAGGGAGCTAGGGAGCTAGGGAGCCCGCAGGTTAGCTTACCGGCTCACAAAACCCAGAACCCAGAACCCAGAACTCAGAACCCAGAACCCCAGTGACTGTCTACCCCTTCAACCTCCAGATCCTCGGCCTCAACATCACCGGCTACGGGATCATGATGATGGTCGGCTTCCTCATGGGAGGCTGGCTGATCGATCGGGAGCTGCGGCGTCGCGGCTGGAATCACGAGTACGCGGCCGACATCACCGTGGCCGCGGTGATCGGCGGCATCGTCGGCGCGAAACTCTGGTATGTCGCGCAGACCGGGGACGCCGGGACGCTGTTCGAGCGCGGGGGGCTCGTCTGGTACGGCGGCTTCCTCGGGGGCGCGATCGCCGTGCTCGGGAACGGGGCCCGGCTCAAGGTGCCGCTCCGGTGGACCTGCGACTTCGCCTCGCCCGCCCTCGCCGCGGCGTACGCGCTCGGCCGCATCGGATGCTTCCTCGTGGGCGACGACTACGGCCGGCCGTCGAGCCTCCCCTGGGCGGTGCAGTTCCCGCAGGGGCTCCCGCCGTCCACCGCCGGTGTCATGGCACGGGAGTACGGCATTCCCATGACGGCCGGATCCACGCCCGAGACCGTGCTCGCCGTCCATCCGACGCAGCTCTACGAGGCGGTGGTGATGCTCGGCGTCTTCATGCTGCTCTGGCGCCTCCGCGAGCATGGCCGCGGCACCGGCTGGCTCTTCGCGCTTTATCTGGTGCTGGCGGGAGCCGAGCGGTTCCTCGTGGAGTTCCTGCGGGCCAAGAGCGACTACGTGTTCGGACCGATCACGGCCGCCCAGCTCACGGCACTGGGAGTGACGGCGCTCGGCGTCGCACTGCTGGTGCTGTGGAGGTCGAAGCTGGCGCCGGGCCCGTATCTCGGCGCCCGGGCAAAGAAGTAGCGGGGCTCAGGACGGGCCGGTCCGCCGGTCCGTCTGACCGTCGGTGCGTCCGGTCTCCACCCGGTCCTTCATCCGCTCGAGCTCCGCGCGCACTTCCGCGAGGTCCGCCTCGATGCGCTCGATCGAGCGGAGGAGATCGGTGTCCCGCTTCTCCCCGCGGCGTCCGGGGGCGGCACGCTGTACCGTCGCCTGTGCTTCCGGCACCAGCACCGGGGTCACGGCGAGCCGCCTGGGCTCGATCACGAAGATCCAGACCACTGCCGCGAGCGCGAGGATGAGCAGCAGCGCCTGCGCGACCAGGGACTCCACCGTCGGATAAAGGCCGAGCGTGGGCACCCGCGGGATCCACGCGACGGGGGTGAGCGGGACCACGCCGCCCTCCTGCAGCTCTGCGATGCCCTGCCCGGCGAAGACGATCGCCATGTAGTAGAGGAGACCGCTCGTCACGCCGAAGAGAGGCTTGAGCGGCAGCCGCACGCCGAATCGGTTGACGGCGACGTACACTCCGGCCAGCACCGTGCCGCCGATCGCGACGCCGAGCGCGATCGGCCCGAGCCCCGCGCCGCCGCCGGACACGGCGAGGGCCTTGTAGAACAGCACCGTCTCGAAGCCCTCGCGATACACGGCGAGGAACGCGACCGAGGCGAGCGCCAGCGCCGAGCCCTTCCCCAGCGCCTGCTGCATCCGCCCCTTCACGAAGCGGTTCCACTTCGCGACCTCGATCTTCGAGAGCAGCCAGTAGCTCACGTAGAAGAGCGTGGCCGTGGCGACGAGCATCACCACGCCCTCGAGCGTCTCCTGTCGCGCCGGGGAGAGCGCGAAGAGCGTCTCGAGCCCGATCGCGGTGACGATGCTGAGCGCGATGGCCGCGCCCACGCCGAGGTGGATGTCCCGGCGTCTGTGGCTGTTGCCGCTCTTCACCAGGAAGGCCATCAGCGCGCCGATGACCAGGATCGCCTCCAGTCCTTCGCGGATCAGGATCACCAGCGACTGCCCGAAGAGTCCGAGCGGCGAGAGCCGGTCGCCGACCGTGCGCTCGGCGCGCTCGAGGGCGCGCGCCAGCTCCTGGCGGACCTCGCGCAGCTGCTCCGGCGAGGCACCGGTCCCCGCCCGGGTCCGGAGCGACGAGAAGGCCTCCTCGAGATGCACCGTGAGCGTCGAGTTCTTCACCCGGAGGTCCCGCTCCACGGCCTCGAAGGCCATGTACGCGTCGAGCGCGGCCGAGCGCGCCTCGTCCCGACGTCCATCGAGGGCCAGCTCGTACGCGCTGTCGACCCGCCGCCGAACAGTAGCGAACACGTCGGCGATGGCGACCCTCCCCGGTCCCGGAGACTGGAACGTCCGCACGGCCGCCAGGCCCCCTTCGGTCGTCCCCGGCCCCAGCGCGGCGAGCACCTCGGCGTCGCTCATGCGTGCGGTGGCGGCGAACTGTCGAAGCGAATCCGGCACGCCGCCCACCGGCCGCGGAAGCCGGAGCACCGACGCATAGAGCGCCACGGCCCAGCGATCTTCGGCGGAAAGCGCCGATTCGTACGACGCCATCGAGGTGCCGGCGACGCCGATCGTCACGCGCCGGTAGAAATCGAGCGGCGAGCTCGCGCGGAGTCCCGCGGCATCGGCAAGGTTGGCGGCAGGGGGATCGAGACCCCGGCCGGCCGGACCATCGCCGCGGCCAGCGGTGCCGTGACACGACGCGCAGGAGGCCTGATACACCTGGCGGCCCCGCGCGAGCGACGGAGCGTCGGCCGGGATCTCGTCGAGGGTAATGCCGAGGTCGGTCGACAGCCGCTCCAGCATCCCGCTCACGCTTCGCGAAACGACCGCCGGATCGGCGATGCGCTCGACGAGGGTCACGATGGAGTCGAGCGCGGCGGACGTGCGGCCGGCCGCCGAAGCCGGAAGCCTGGCCGCGACCCGGCGAGCCTCCTCCAGGAACAGGCGGGATTCCTCGACCTCCGGTGCTGCGACGACGCGACCTTCCCGCACTCCGAGGGCGTATTCCTGCGCCGCCAGCTGGGCCGTCGCCGCCACTCGACGGGCGGTGGCCGCGACGTCCTGAGCCAAGAGCCGAGGGGCGATCCCGGCCACAAGGACGAGGAGACATGCGGCTCCAACCGCAGCCCGGGCGGTGACTTGCCTCGACCCGGCCGAAGGGATGGGAGGGCGCGAGGGCGCGCCGTTGAGAATTGTTCTCAACAAGCTTGCTGGCATCGGGGCCAAAAACTAGAGTCGAATCGTCGGAATTCCTAGAGCGCCTGCTGCACGAACCCCGCCAGCCCCCGCCAACCGTCAACCGTCAGCGTCAACGCTCGATGACGGCAACTGCCCCCGCCGTCTGCGAGGTATGCGAGAGGGACAGCGAGATCCGAAACGGGCCGTCCCGCTGCTGGATCCGGGCGGCGAGACCGTGGAGGCGGACGGAGGGATGCCCGTCGAGGGCCCGGACGACCTCGATATCCCTCCAGCCGACGCCGCGGGCATCGGGCAGCGGGGCGAGGGCCTTGTAGACAGCCTCCTTTGCGGCGAGCCGCACCGCGATGTGCTTCTCGGGAAACTCGTGGCTCAGGACGTACTCCCGTTCGTCCGAGGTGAGCACCTTGGCCAGCAGGCGCTCGCCCCAGCGCACCAGCAGCCGATCGGCGTCGGCGACTTCGACGAGATCGATACCCACGCCGATCAGAGCCATCCGGTGCTCCAGGCCCATTCGGCGAGCGGACGCATCCAGCGCGGGACCGGGAGATAGCCTCCGAGCACGAGACCGAGCCACGCGGCCAGCGCCGCCGCGAGGCCCACCCCGGCGAGGAACGGCCCCCACGGCCGCCGCCATGCTCGAACCTCGGCGATGCGCGGCTCCCACAGCGCGAGCTCGGCCGAGACGACCGCCGCAAGTCCGGCCCACGCGAGCTCCTGCTGTCCGCCGAGTCGCCGGAGCGCCGATGCCGGACTTTCCGGCGCTCCCGCCAGTCGGCGGACCGCATCCTCCAGATCGATGCCCGTGGCGGCAAGCCGGGCGGCGAGCACCCGCCGGTCTTCCTCGGATGGCAGCGCCAGGGTGAGCCGCCTTCGCGGCAGGCGCGAGAGCAGTGCGGCGTCGCGCAGCCGGGCCTCGATCTCGCCCATAACCCGCACGGCCGCCGCTTCCACCGCCCTCTCCCATGGCGGGAGCCAGGACTCCGGTCCCAGCGCCCGCTCGGCGCCCGCGCCGTCCCCGCCCGCGAGGCTCCGTCGCGCCTCTCCCGCGCGCTCGATCACGTTGGCCACGAGCCCGAGCCGGACCTCGTCGAGCCCGGGAACGGTCGTGACGTGCTCGGGTGTGGGCGTCACGAGGCCGCCCAGGAGGGGCCCGATCTCCGGGAGGTCGGTGTCCGCCGCGCCGCTCGCCGGCGTGCGTTCGGCGGCGCGGCTCACCGGCCGTCTCCGTCGAGAATGGCGCGGCGGGCGGCGGGGACGTCCCGGAAATCCGGGAGCACGACGCTCGCGCCGGCGTCGCGGAGCTCCGCCTCCGAATACGCGCCGGTGGCCACGCCGACGGTGCGGGCACCGATGGAGGCCGCGCAACAGACGTCGTCCGGCGTATCGCCGATAATGACGACCTCCGCGCCGGAGGGCACCCGGCCGAAGAACGGCTCCGCTCGGCGGGCCGCAATGGGCGGCAGCTCGAACCGGCGCGCGTGATCCGAGCCGAACGCGCCGACGCGGAAGCGGTCGGGATCGATCCGCACCGCGGCGAGCTTGAGCCTGGCGCCGGGCACGACGTTGCCGGTGAGCAGGCCGATCAGCGCGTCGTCGCCCTCGAGCAGGTCGAGCAGCTCGGGCACGCCCGGCATGGTGGCGGCGCGATGACCGTTCAGGGCCAGGTCGCGCTCCAGAAGCTCGACGTAGCGCTGCAGGACGCGGGTGATCCGTCCGGGCTCCTCGGGCTCGGGGTCGCCGGCCGCCGCCAGCAGCTCCGTCACGATCTGCGGATCGGTCTTTCCGTCGAAGCGGACCTTCGTGAGGGTCTCGAAATCGGCGACGTGGTCGGCGAGCGCGGCGAGGATGGCCCGCCGCCCCGCGCCCGCCGAGAGCAGAAGCGTCCCGTCGATGTCGAAGAGCACGAGGCGTCGGGGCATCACTCGATCCGGCGCGCGGCCACCAGCCGCGCGCGAAGCGACTCGGCCCGCGTTCCGGGTCCCCATGGCTCCGCGAGGACGCCGCCGCAGGCGAGGGTCGCATGGACGAGCCCACCGGTCGCGGAGGCGAAGGCGACGTGCGCGATGCGGCCTTCCCGCTCGGCGAAGAAGAGGAGATCCGAGGGGGCCACGGCGTCCGGGATCACCGCGCGGCCGCTCTCGGCCTGGTCCCGGGCATCACGCGGCAGCGACACGCCGCGCAGCAGAAACGTCATCTGCACGAGCCCCGAGCAATCGACGCCGCGCGGGGTCATCCCGCCCCACTGGTACGGTGCTCCGGCGAACCGGGACAGCGCCCACTCCTCCGCCCGCTCGCGGCGCGACTCGGCGATCATGCGCTCGGGCGGGCCGACCGACCCCGACGCGACGGTCGCATGCCTCCCGTCCGGCAGCTCGACCGACCCTTCCGCGAGGGGCAGCACGCGGCTGCCGGGATCGAGGGGCAGCATGTGGCCGTCGACCGTGAGCATCGCCCCAGCGCTCCACCAGGACTCCTGCTGCCACCGGTCGGCTTCGGCAGTCGGACACGCTCGCAGGTAACCGGCGTGCGCCCATCCTTCGTAGCCGTCGCGCCGGAGTCGCACCCGGTGCCAATCGCCCTCCCGGGCGAGCTGGTCCGCCCCCTCGCCGAGCAGGAGCTGCGTGACTTGTTCGGATCGGGGATCGGGTGCCGCGAGGACCGGCGTGACGGCGGCGCGGCCCAGAACGGCGGTCACGAGGGCGGACTGGACGACCCCGGCGGCGCCGCGGCCGAGCAGTTCCGGCACAGGGTCACCCCCCGGAAGTTGCAGATGATGCAGATGAAGGTTCCGCAGCTCGTGCAGGGATAGCCCTCCGACGCGCGCTCCTGCCGGCCGCAGGCGCGGCACTCCATGACGTCGGTGGCGGGAGGATGATGGGGAGGCGTGGGGCCGGGCATGTCGTCAGTCGGTGATGCTGTAGAGCTTGATCTTGTTGATCAGCGTGGCGCGCGAGATGCCGAGCTCCTTCGCGGCACGCGTGCGGTTGCCGCCGTGGTACCGGAGCGTCCGCTCGATGTGCTGGTGCTCGAGATCGTCGAGGCTCATCGGGGTGTGCCGGCGGTCCCCGAGACCGGGACGGGCCCGGAACTCTCCCGGGAGGTGCTCGACGTTCACGGCGAGCTGTCCCCGCGCCAGCACCATGCACCGGTCCAGCACGCCCTCGACCTCGCGCGCGTTGCCGGGCCAGGCGTAGGTGAGCAGCCGCTCCATCGCTTCGCCGGAGATCGCCGCCGGGCCCTCCGGATGCACGGTGCGGAGACTGCCGTGCACCGCGTTCACGAGGGTCAGACGATCCTCCTGGGTTCGCTCCCGGAGCGCGGGAATCGCGAGGGAAACCACACTCAGCCGGTAGAAGAGATCCTGCCGGAACCGCTCCGTCTCGACGAGCACGCCGAGATCCCGCCGCGTGGAGACCATCAACCTCGTGTCCACGGTGAGATCCTGGGTCCCCCCGAGACGCCGGTAGGATCGCGTCTCCAGCACCTTGAGCAGCTTCGGCTGCAGCTCGGCGGGAAGGTCGGCGATCTCCCGCAGCAGAAGCGTGCCGCCGTCGGCCAGCTCGATCAGTCCTCGCCGCCGCTCGGTGGCTTCGACGAACGCGGCCTTCTCGTGACCGAAGAGCAGCGAGTCCAGGTAGGTCGGGTTCTGCCCCGTGAGCCGAACTTCGAGGAAAGGTCCCGCGGTCCGGGTGCCGAGCCCGTGGATCACCCGGGCGGCCCAGGCCTTCCCGACCCCGCTCTCGCCGGTGAGGAGGAGCGTCGTGCGCTCGCTCTGGGCGAGCAGGGAGAGCTGATGCGCCAGCTGCCGCATCGCGTTCGAGGTTCCGAGCGCCTC
This sequence comes from Gemmatimonadales bacterium, assembly GCA_050733195.1. Taxonomy (GTDB): domain Bacteria; phylum Gemmatimonadota; class Gemmatimonadetes; order Gemmatimonadales; family GWC2-71-9; genus JABFSM01. The sequence continues at coordinate 31,622 of JBOHSH010000021.1, read as the reverse complement.
GAGGCCGAGACGCGGCGCGCTCATCCTGGCGAGCGCGTCGACGAGCCGGCGCCGGCGTCCGAGTGCGGCGTGTCGGGAGGCGAGCGTGACCAGAAGATCGTCGTCCCCCGGCTCCACGACCAGCGCCGCGCCCGCGGTCAGCGGCTCGATCGCGCCGTCGCCCTCGCCGAACACGATCACCGGCGCTTCGCTCCCGGCCAGGCGTCCGATCGTGCCATCCTTGGCGAGGTGTCGCGCGAGGAGCACGACGTCCGGCCGCGCGCGGTCGAGCGTGGCCACCGCCGCGTCCGGCGTCAGTTCCCGCAACACTTCGCTCCCTCGCTGCTCGAACCGCGCACCGAGCGTCCGCAGCCGATCGGGATCGTCGTGAACCAGGAGGACGGAGTCGGTCATCTCTGTCAAGAATGTAGTCGGCCGGCGAGGAGCGCAACCTGCGCGGCCGGCCCGCGCGGGCGGCTAGCTGCCCGGAACCATGACGGTGAGCGCGCCCGGTAGCACTTTGGCGCAGAAGGGTGTGGCGCCCACCGGATCGCCGTCGAATTGTACGGGCAGCGTCGCCGCGGTCTCGATGCGGAACTCCCGGCCCCTCGCGTAGCGGAGGTACGACGTTTCCCTCCTGGAGCCCACCGAGTTGCGGAGGACGCGCAGCAGGCTGCGCACCGCCTGCGCCGGTGAGTCGGCGGCGATCACGAGCAGGTCGAGCACGCCGTCGTCGATCCTGATCTCCGGCCGCACGCGGATCAGCCTCGGGATGATCTCGGCGCAGTTGAGGATCAGGATCACGACGGCGGGCGCCTCGAGACTGTGCCCGTCCACGGTGATCCTGCAGTCCACGCTCTTGAGCTGCGGCAGGATCCGGAGGGTCGTGGCGATGTACGCGCCGATTCCCCACCGCCGCTTGTCCGCCGTCTGCGTCTCCCCCATGACCCGCGCGTCGACCCCGGCGCCGCAGGCGACCCCGAAGTAGTGGGCGCCGTCGGACAGATCCACGCGGCCGATATCGATCTGCCTGGGCTTCCCGTGCGTCACCGCCTTGGCCGCGGCGATGAGTGACGTCGGAATGCGCAGATTGCCCGCGAGCAGATTCCCGGTGCCTCCGGGAATGAGCCCGAGCGGCACCCCGGTGCCCACCAGGGACGCGGCGGCTTGCATCGTGGTGCCGTCGCCCCCGAAGACCGCGACGGCATCGACCCCCGAGGCCACGCCTTCCGCGGCGAACCGGCGCGCGTCTTCCACGCGGGCCGTGTCCGCCCGGTCGACGCGCCATCCCGTGCGGGCGAGCGCCAGCGCCACCCGGTCCCCCGCCGACTCCGAGGTGCGCGCCGCCACCGGACTGGTAATGAGGAGGACTCGCGCCACTCAGTATTCCCGGTCCCAGCGGAGCTCGGCGCCGAACTGGTAGCGCCGCGGCGGGCCGTAGAGATCGGCGCCCTGGCCGAAACAGCTCACCACCGGCTCGGCGGCGACGAGCGCCCTGAGCTCCCGGCGGAACCGGTACTCGAGGCTGGCGCCGAGATTCCGCGCGTTGAGGCTCTGCTGGCCCCGTCCCACACAGAACCCGGCGTTCGCGATGAGGAAGAGCTTCTCGGTGACCGCCCGGCCGACCGAGAGCTGGAGGGCCTGCTGGCCGCCGTAGAGTCCGGAGCTCGCGAGCGGCGGGCGGATCTCGATGATGTCCGCCGTTCGCCCCTGACCGGATGCCGCGATCTCGCTCGCCAGCACCGAGCTCGCGTAGGCCGCCACCGCGGCGGCGATGCCGGCCGCCTCGCCTCCGCGAAGCCCGCCCTGCGGATCGGCGGTACCGAGAGCGAGCAGCGAGATGATCGCTTCTTCGGAGAGCGCCGGCCGCTCGGGCGCCCGTAACGTGAGGTTGGGTGCGAGCAGCGTGCCGGTGATGTGGGCGATGATCGCGACATCGCCGGTGGCCCCCGGGGTTCGCACTTCGTGCCGCGCGCGGATGTCGACCTGCGCGTTGAGGTCGCCGAAGTACCGGACGCTCCCCCCCTCGACGACGAAGGTCCGGACGATCCCCGGGAGCTTGAGCGTGTAGGTCCCGCGCGGCGCGTCCAGGTCGCCCTCGATCACGTAGTTGTCGCGGGTCTTGTTGATCCGGATCCGGTTCCCCTCGAGCTGGATGTTCGCCTCGGTCGACCGGAGCCAGACGCTCTGGCCCAGCCGCAGCTCCAGGTTCCGGATGGTGAGCGAGTCGAGGAACCGGCTCTGGAACGGCGCCCGGAGGTCGAGCCGGCGGAGGGCCAGCGTGTCCACGAGATCCGCCAGGCGGGGATCCTCGAGGTTGATCACGTCCTTGGTGATGAGATCGGCGAAGTAGATCGTGCTGTTGGCGATGCTTCCCTCGCCCGTCAGCACGGGCCGGAAGACGGTGCCGCTCAGCCGGACCGTTCCCCACGCCGTGATGCTGAGATAGTTCTCGACATCGATCAGCCGGAACTCGCGCGCGTCCATCGTGAGGTCGAAGACCGGCCGGGTGAGCCCCGGAAGGCGGAGACCGCCCGACACCGTGAGCGTGCCGGGGTCGGTCTCCAGGCTCAGCGACTCCGTCAGGATCGAGTCGCCGCTCAGCCGCAGGGTGCCGTAGATCGCGCTGTAGCGCACGCCGAGCCCGGGCATCGTGGCGGCACCGTCGATCAGCTCCACGCTGCCGGCCAGCCGCGGCGCCTCCCAGGTGCCTTCGACGCGGGCGTCCATGTTGAGCCGTCCGGTCACCCGCCGGAGGTTCGGCGTGAACGCTTCCACCAGCGCGAGGTCGACGCTGTCGCCTTTGGCGATAATGCTGATCTGGCCGGGCAGCTGCCGCCGCGCCACGCGATGGAACGCGAGATCGATGGGCAGCTCCGCGCTCACGTCGACGACCGGCCTGCCGGTCCGCCAGAAGGTGATGTCCGAGCGGAGTCGCCGCGCGCGGTAGTCGAGCCCGGCCCGCATGAGGGGGGCGCGGAAGTCGCGGAACACGGGGCCGGTGACCGTGGCGAGGCCCCGAAGCTCCGGAGCGTCCGCCGTGCCCGCCACCCGGAGGTCGAGGGTGAGGGTGCCGTCGATCTCCGTGGTATCGCGCTGGGCCAGACCGTAGAGGTCCTCCAGCCGGATCCCCAGGGCGGTGACGGTGAGCTCGCCCGGCGATCGGCTCGGCAGGTCGCCGACCAGGGTGACGCTCCCCGAGCCCTCGGCGGTGAGGAATCGGACGGTGTCGAGCCGGATGGCGGCATCCGTGATCCACGCCACCGCGGGACGCTGGAGCCGCCAGCCCCGACCGAGGAGATCCAGCCCGAGGGAGTCGACCCTGAGCTCGCTCTCCGGGCCGACCCGGCGAAACGCTCCCGCCCCCGCGAGCCGCGCAAACCGACGGCCCTCGGTGGTTCCGCTCCACTGCAGGGAGTCCGGCCGCCCGTAGGCTTCGGCCTGCAGATCGATCAGCCCGAGCGAGCCCCGCGCCAGCGAATCGGCCTGGACCTTGGCGGTGAAGTGCGGGCCGACCGTGGACCAGCTCCCTTCGCCGTTGATGTTCCAGGCCCGGATGCCGGCGAACCTGGCCCGCCCGATGACCGCCTTCGCGTCCAGCTCGAAGGTATCGACCGCTCCGGAGACAAAGATCTCGGCGGTGCCCTGCCCGCGGAGCCGCTCCTCACCCCCTTCGGTCGTGTCGGGTCCCATGCCGGCGAGCGTGCGCACCAGCGAATCGAACACGACCAGGTCCTGGAAGTCGGCGTGGATCCGGATGGTATCGGCGTGAGGGGCACGCCATCCGATCGCCCCGCGGGCGTCGATGCGGCCGCCTTCCCACTGCAGCGCGGCGGTATCCACCCGCACGAAGCCCTCGGCGCCGCGGAGCCGCGCGACCAGGGAATCGAAGGTGAGCTCGCGGATCGTCCCACGACCGAGTGCCAGGTCGAGACGGCCGCGCGCTTCCGCGCTGTCGACCGAGCCCGTCGCGAGCACCCGGCCCTGGAGCGAGGTCCGGGCACCCGACCCGCGGAGCCGAGCCAGATCGAGCCCGCGGAACCGGAGCAGGAGCGAGTCGGCGCCGAATCGCGAGGAGCCGAGGCTCGCGAGACCGCGGGCCTCGACCTCACCGATGGCCCCGCCGACGGCCCCCTCGACGTGGAGACTGTCGAGCCGTCCGGCGAGCTTCACCCGGCCGGCGATGCTGCCCTGAGCCTTGAGATCCGGGAATCCGCGCCGGATGCCCTCGAACGACAGCGAATCGAGCTGAAGGTCCGCGTCGAGAGCGAGCGCCGTACCTCGCGTGTCGAGGCGAACGGTGCCCGTGGCCCGGCTCACCGGTCGCTGCTCGTCCTGGTGGATCGCGGTCCCCTCGAAGACGACGTTCTTCCAGGGACCCGTCAGCGTGCCGTTCAGGCCGAGGCGGCCCTCGAGACTCACCGCGGGGGCGACCAGCCGGACCGTCCGGAGGTCGAATTCGGTGTCGCGGAGCGTGGCACCGGAGAACCGCATCCCCTCGGGGCCGCCCAGGTGGAGCAGTCCGGCGAGCACGAGCAGGTTCGTCGCCCCGCCGGTCACGCTCGCATCCTCGAACACCCAGTCGAGGTCCACGGTCATCGCATCGAAGAAACCGTCCGCCTCCAGCCGGCCGCTCACCCGGCCGTGGAAGGGCAGCGTGTCGAGGTACGGGCGGGGTACGTCGAGGTCGAGGTTGCTCAGCACCACGCGGAGATCGCGAAAGCCCAGGCCGCGATAGACGTCGGTGATCGCCACGAGGCTGCCCTCGATGGCCCCGGCGGAGTCGCCCACCGCGAGGTCGGTGATCGCCCAGTCCACGCGCTGGTTGCTCACGGACGTGGCCCGGACCTTCGCCTTGCCGGCGAAAGAGGGGAAATCGGGAGAAACGAACCGCACGTCGGCCAGGGCGAGCTTCGGCGCGTCGAATTCGAAGCGATAGCGGATCGTGTCCTGCGGCCAGTCGATCCGGCCCGACGCGGTGCCCTCGGTGCCGGGCAGCTCTACCCGCGGGAGATCGAACACGAGGCTGTCGTTCTTCGTGCGGAGCGTGCCGCGAAGGTCCCGGACCTCGAGCATCGGGTCGCTGATGCGCGCCTCGAGGCCGGCGATCTCCACCACGACCGGCTGATCGTCCGGCGAGGACAGCCTGAGGAGCGAGATGTCGGTGTTGAGGTTCTCGATGGTCCGGACGAGATCGAGCCCTTCGGGGCCGGCCTCGATCCGCCGCCCGGGCTTCGCGCGCTCCGCGTCGAGCGCGGAATCCCGCTGCCGCTCGGTCCGCAGGCGCCCGTCGGGATTCCAGGGGAGCACCAGGGTCACGTGCCCGCTATCGACGTGCAGGTCGTGCACTTCGATCAGCGGAGAAGGGCCGCCGCCCTTCCCTTCACCCAGGCGGAAGATCTCCTGCCAGTTGAAGCGCCCTGTGCTCCGCCGCTTGACGATGTGGAAGCGCGGCCGGCTGAGGTCGAGCGACGCGAACACGACCCGGCCCGCCACGAGGTTCCCCAGACGGTAGGCCACGTCGAGCCTCGGCACCTCCGCGAAGACCGCCCCGGCCGTGTCGCGGATGGTGACCCGCTCGAGCGTAAAGCCGGTGGTGAAGCGTCCGGACACCGCGCCGATCGCGACGGTTCCCCGCACCAGCCCCCGAGTCTCCTCCACGACGACCCGGGCGAGCAGCCGCCGGCCCGGTCCGGTCCAGAGCAGGGCGCTCACCGTCCCGAGCACCGTGGCCAGCGCTCCGCAGAACAGGATGAAGACCGCCCGTCCGACCCGTCGTCGCATCAGAACGCGTGTCCGATCGAGAGCTGAATCACGATCCGGCCCCGCTCGGTGGAAGGCTGAAACCGCTCCCGGAGGACCGTCACCTCCTGCGTGCCGGTGCGCAGCCCGTACAACCGGCCCACCGACCTGGCGTAGGGATTCCACGCGACATCGAGCCGCGCGGGACCGAGCGGCGTGTTGTACCGGATGCCCGCGCCCGGCGTGAGTCGGAGCTGCGCTCCCACCACGCCCGCTTCACCCCGGTCCCAGACCGCGCCCGCATCCACGAAGAACCCCAGGCGCATGTTGTCGCCGAAGATCGGCGACGGGGCACGAAGCTCCAGGTTGCCGACGACGAGCGTGTTGCCTCCGGTCGGCGAGAACCGGACGTCGTCGATCGGGATGGCCGCCGCGGAATCCCGGTAGAGCTGCTCCTGCACCGAGTCCTGCACCGGCACGGTGTAGACGATCGGACCCAGCTCGTTCCGGTCGAAGCCGCGGACGTCGTTGGCGCCTCCGGCGTAGAACCGCTGCTCGGGCGGCACGAAGTTGGCCGCGCCGCTGTCGAGGACGAGCTTGGGCGCGAGCACGATGCCGGCCCGGAGATGCGCGGCGAGCACCAGGCGGCCGAAGGGGTAGAACCACGCCGCGTCGCCCGTGACGCGGGTGAAGCGGGCGAACTCCGATGAGCCGATGATCTGCGAGCTGTGGGCCGTCTCGAACGAGAGGGCGGTGCCGCGGGAGGGATCGAGGGGATTGTTCAGGCGCACCTTCTGGATCCCGAGCGTGAGCGTCGCCAGCAGCCGCCGCTCCTGCAGCTTCTCGATGTCGTCCTCGGTGCAGGCGTTGAAGAAGGCGCAGAACGACACCGGCTCCGCCTCGGTCGCGCCGTAGGACAGCCGGTACGACAGGGACACGGGAACGCGGGAGCTGGTCTCGCGGGTCAGCGTCACGCTCCCGCCCACGTCCTCCCGACGGTACACCTGGAACTCGCTTCGTCGCTCGGCGAAGAGCGCGAAGGTGATGGTGTTCGCCGGAGACAGGAAATCCGGCCGGCGGAGCGACACCGCCGCGGAGTAGTTCACCTTGCCCGAGCCGAGGGAGTCGCGCTCCAGCCGGCTGCAGAGCACGTCGCGGATGCCCGGCGCCGAGGTCGGCTCCCCCACGCCCAGCTTGGAGAACTGTCCCGACACCTCGAAGGCCTGGCCGCGTCCGAAGGCGTTCCGGGCGAGCCAGCCCACGCCGACTCGGAAGCAGTCGTCGGTGCCGTACCCGGTCGCGGCACGCACCCGGTAGAGGTACCCCTCGGTGACGGTCACCAGCAGCGGCACCGTCGTGCTGTCGGACGAGATCGCCGTGGTATCCGGAGCCACCACCGCGTATCGGAAGAGATCGGAGCGATAGAGGTTGAGCCGGCTGTCGGCGAGATCTTTTCCCCGATAGAGCCGTCCCGGCTCGGTGGCCAGCAGCGACCGGACGAAACTCGAGTCGACGGCGAGCGAGCCCTCCACCTTGATCGGGCCGATCGTCGCGCGCGGCCCCGGATTCACGACCAGAACCACCGTGGCGCTCCGGCCCTCGACGTCGAGATACTCGTCCTTCCGCTCGGAGAGCACCCGCACCCACGGATACCCGCGATCCTGCATCCGGAGCGAGAGGGTGTCCGCGGTGGCGAGGAGGAGCACGCGGTCGTACGGGCTCCCGACGCGGAGGGGCAGGTCTTCCACGAGGTCCCGCCGCCGGGGAATCGTGTCCACGCCCTTGATCAGGAGGGTTCGCACGCGGACCGGCTCACCCTGCTCGATCCGGAAAGTGATGTAGGCCGCCGTGTTCGTCCGCGCTACGGCGGTGTCGACCCTGGCCTCGTAGTAGCCGTGAATCCGGTAGAAAGTGCGGAGTCGCTCGACGTCGCGCCGGAGCTCCCGCTCGTTGAGAAACCGCTCGTTGCCCAGGCCGAGCCAGCGCAGCAGCGGAGAGCGGGCGAACAGGCTGGAGTTGGTCGTGGAGATGGAGGCGGCGAGAACATCGGAGCGGAACGACTGGTTGCCCGTGAATCTGAGCTGGCGAACCAGGAGTCCAGCGCCGGGGTCCTGGCCTCTCGCCGCCGGCACCGCGGCGAGCGCCGCTCCCATGAGGAGAGCTACCCGGATTGCGCCTGGAAGACGTGCGCGGCCACGCACGCCGGAGCCGGTCCGCTCGATTGACGCCACGATGCAAATCTATTTCCGTTCGAGTCTTACGCCACCGCTCGGGCGGCCTTCCCCTCACCCTGAACCGCCCCCATGCGCCGATCCGCCCTCGTTTCCGCCCTGGCCCTGAGCCTCGCCGCCTGCGGCGGGTCCTCGCCCGGCTCGGCGCTGCAGTACTACCTGGTCTCCGACCCCAGGTCCCTCGACCCGGCCCTTTCGACCGACGTGACGACGGGGGAAGTAGTGGCGCTCCTCTTCGACAACCTCACGCAGTTCGACGCGGAGGGCCGGCTCGGGCCGGGTCTCGCCACCAGGTGGGAGACGGACAGCGCCGGCCGGACCTACACCTTTCATCTGCGGTCGGGGGTGCGGTTTCATGACGGACGGCCGCTTCGCGCGATGGAGGTCGCCGAGTCCTTCCGGCGCGTCCTCGCGCCGGGCTCGACGGGAGGCCGGAGCTGGCCTCTGGAGCCGATCGCCGGCGCCCGGAACCGCCTGGCGGGACGGGACACGGCGCTCCGGGGGATTCAGGTTCGCGACGACAGCACGCTCGTGCTGACGCTGGAGGAGCCGCTCAACATCTTCCCGACCCTCCTCGCGATGCCGGTCGCGGCGGTCGTTCCGTCGCCGGCCCCCGGCGATCTCGGCGAGCGGCCGGTCGGCAGCGGCCCCTGGCGGTTCGTGTCCTGGCAGCACGACGACGCTCTCCGCTTTGCCAGGAACGAGACCTACTGGGGCGGGCCGCCGCTCGCCGATTCGCTCAGGATCCGGATCATCCCCGAGCCGCTCACGCAGGCCGCCGAGTACGAGGCCGGGAGGCTGTCGGTGGTCGAAGTGCCGTTCGGGGAGACGGCCCGCTGGGATGCCGCCCGACCGGCCGAGCTGCAGCGCCGATCGGCGCTCAGGGCCGTGTACGTAGCAATCAATACCACTCGGGGTCCACTCCGGGATGTTCGGGTGCGCCGGGCGATCAATCACGCCGTCGACGTCGAGGCCATCCTGCGAACCGTGTACGGCGGGCGCGGGGTGCTCGCGGCCGGGGCCATCCCTCCCGGCCTCGTGGGCCATGATTCGACGCGGAAACGGTTTGCGCTCGATTCCGCGATGGCCAGGCGGCTGCTCGGGGAGTCGGGCCACGCCTCGGGTCTGTCGCTCCGGCTCTGGCGAACCGCCCGTCCGGTCTATGCCCGCGTTGCCGAAGCGATCCAGCGGGACCTCGGGCGCGTCGGCATCGCTGTCGAGATCGTCGAGCGGGACGCCGCGAGCGCCAGGGCCGCTGCCCGGAAGGGCGAGACGGACCTCTTTCTCACCGATTGGTACGGCGACTATCCCGACCCCGAGAACTTCACCTGGCCCCTGTTCCACTCGAGCAACCGGGGGCCGGGCGGCAACCTCGCTTTCCTCGAGGACAAGGCGCTCGACGAGCTGATCATCCGGGCGCGGCGAACTGCCGATCCGGCAGAGAAAGCTGCTCTCTCCAGGGAGATCGACGGCCGCCTGTTCGAGCTCGCGCCGTGGCTCTTCCTCTGGTTCCCCGTCGACCTCTGGGCGGTCAGGCCGGAGATCGAAGGCTGGCGGGTTCCCGCGATCTTCAATGGTCAGCGCTGGTCACAGGTGCGGATCGCCCGGTGATCCGCCTCCTCGGCTCGCGCATCCTGCTGCTCCTCCCCACGCTGGCCGGCGTTCTCGTCATCACCTTCCTGCTCCTCCATGTGGTCCCTGGAGATCCGGTCCAGGCGATGGTGGGCGAGCGCGCCGACGCCGAGACCATCGCGCGGCTCCGGTCCGAGCTCCGGCTCGACGACCCCCTGCCGCGCCGATTCGTCGCCTATGCCGGCGGAGTGCTCACCGGCGACCTCGGCCGCTCCTACATCACCCGCCGACCCATCATGCAGGACCTCCTGGAGCGCTTTCCCGCCACCCTGCAGCTCGCCGCGTCCGCGATGGTGGTGGCCGTGATCGCGGGGGTGACGATCGGCGCGGTGAGCGCGGCTCGACCCGGCGGCTGGCTCGACCGGATCGGCACCCTCGGCGCCTATCTCGCGGTGTCGTTCCCGGTGTACTGGGTCGGGCTCGTGCTCATCCTCCTCTTTGCCGTCGGGCTCCGCTGGCTGCCGCCGTCGGGGTACGGCGGGCTCGCCTTTCTGGTCCTCCCCGCTCTCACGCTCGGCATGCGCTCGGTCGCCTTTCTCGCCCGCACCAGTCGCGCCGCCATGCAGGAGGCGATGCAGAGTGAGTTCGTGCGCACCGCGAGGGCCAAGGGGCTCGGCGAGCGCCGCGTCCTCGTCTCGCACGCGCTCCGCGCGGCGCTCCTGCCCGTCGTCACCGTCATCGGGCTCGACTTCGGCAGCTACCTGACCGGGTCGATCCTCACCGAGACGATCTTTTCCTGGCCCGGGGTCGGCCGGTACGTGCTCACCGCCATCGAAAAGCGGGACCTCCCCGCCATCCAGGGGAGCATTCTCTTCCTCAGCGTCGTCTTCGTCATCGTGAACCTGGTCACGGATCTCGTCTATGCTCGAGTGGATCCCCGGGTGCGGCTTGCGTAGACCGGGCCGTCCGGCGATTCGGGTGGCGTTCCTGGTCGCGAGCCTCTACGGTCCGGTCGCTCCAGCGACCGATTCCCTCCTCGCTCAGTCGTTATCCGGGCGCCTGACCCGCCTCCTCGACGCGCCCGGCTTCGAGCGACATCAGTGGGGGGTGGTCGTGCTCGACACCACCGGGAAGGTCCTCTTCGAGCGCAACGGCACCCGGCTCTTCGTCCCCGCGAGCAACACCAAGCTCCTGGTGAGCGCGGCCGCGGCGGCGCTGCTTCCCCCGGACAGCCGGGTCGCCACCAGCGTGTACGGCACCGGGCCGGTCACGAACGGCGTGTTACGAGGGGACCTGGTGCTCTACGGACGGGGCGACCCGACCTGGAGCCGCCGCTGCTTCGGCGCCGACACCGCGCGCGCCGGGGTCTGCGAGCGGGACCCGATGACCAGGGTTCGCGAGCTCGCGAGCCGGATCCGGGCCTCGGGCATCCGAACCATCACGGGGGCGATCGTCGGGGACGGCAGCTTCTTCGAGCCCACCGTCCTGCACGAGAGCTGGGAGCAGGGCGATCTCGTCTGGTGGTACGCCGCGCCGGTCTCCGCCCTCGCCTTCAACGACAACAGCGTCGATATCCGCTGGGGACCGGGGGACTCGGTCGGCGCACCCGGGCGGATCTCCGCAACCCCGGCCTTCGGCGATCTCGTTCTCGAGAACCGGACGAGGACCACCGCGGCCGACAGCGGCTTCGCCCTCGATATCGGAGGCGACCGCGACCAGCACCGGCTCTGGGCTCTGGGCCGAATGGCGCTCGGGCGTCCCGAACGGACCTCCTTCGTCGCCCTGCCGGACCCCAATCGCTACGCCGCAGTCGCCCTGCGCGCGGCGCTGGCCGAGGCGGGGATCGCAGTGCTCGGCCCCACGCTGTCCACAACGGACTCCCTGCGATACCGGTCGGCGCGGGAAGCCACGCCCATCGCCGAGATCGAATCGCGTCCGCTCCGGGAGTGGCTCGTCCCGATCCTCGGACCCAGTCAGAACCTCTTCGCCGAGATGCTCCTGAAGCAGCTGGGGCGCCGGTTCGGCGGAGAGGGATCCTGGCGCTCCGGGCTCATGGTCGAACGCCGGTTCCTGATCGACTCGGTCGGCCTCGACTCAACCCAGCTGGCTCCGCGCGACGGGTCGGGCCTCTCCCACGGGAACGTGGTCTCCCCCATGGCGTTCGCGAAGCTCCTGCTCTGGATGCGCCGCCATCCGAACTTCGCGGCCTTCGCTGACGCGCTCCCGGTCGCCGGCCGGAGCGGCACCATCGAGCGCCGGATGGTGGCCACGCCGGTCGAGGGCCGGGTCTTCGCCAAGACGGGAACGATCTTCCGGGTGAATGCCCTGTCGGGCTACGTCACCCTGCCGAAGGGACGGATCCGCGTGTTCTCGATCCTCACCAACAATCACGATCTTGGCGGAGCCGCCATAAACCGCCAGATCGACAGCCTCGTAGTGGAAATCGGACGACAGTGAGTTCTGGGTTCTGGCCATGCACTGAGTTCTGAGTTCTGAGTTCTGAGTTCTGAGTTCTGAGTTCTGAGTTCTGAGTTCGATGTCCGAAATCGACAACCCAGAACCCAGTACTCAGAACCCAGAACCCCTAGCCGTGCTGCTGGGTCGCGAAGATCTTGAGCTCCGAGCTGTGCCCGGGGTTCATCTTCCGCTTGGGGTCGAGCCAGTGCACGGCGTGGTTCACGGCCGTGCAGGCCTCCGCCGCCCCCGTCGCGATCAGCTTGAGCTTGCCCTCGTAGGTCGCGATGTCGCCCGCGGCGTAAATCCCCGGGACACTGGTGAGCATCACCCGGTCGACCTTGATGTCGGCCTTCTCGGTATCGAGACCCCAGCTCTTGATGGGACCCAGGTCGGAATGGAAGCCGAGCTGAGGGATGACGGCGTCGATGGGCAGAGTATCGAGGGCGCCGGTCTTGGTGTCGTGGAGGATCACCCGCTCGACTTTCTCGTTCCCCTCGATGGCCTTCACCTCGCAGAAGGTCCGCACGACGCACTTGCCCTGCCGCTGCATGCGTTCGACCTGCCGGACCGTCGCCATGTGCGCCCGGAATCCGTCGCGACGGTGGATAAGCATCACGGACGCGGCGACATCCTCGAGGTGCACCACCCAGTCGAAGGCTGAATCGCCCCCCCCCACGACCAGGACCCGCTGGCCGGCGAACAGCTTCGGGTCGAGAACCTTGTAGAAGAGTCCGCGGCCTTCCCACGGCTCCAGCCCCTCGGCGGGCAGCTTCCGCGGCTCGAACGCGCCGATTCCCGCGGCGATGATGATCGTGCGCGTCGGATGGACCGCGCGGTCGGTCGAGAGGAGGAAGTGCCCCGACGGACCGGCATCGCCCTCGCGCGTGAGGGCCGTCACCACCTCGTCCAGGCGCACTTCGCAGCCGAACTGAAGCGCCTGCTCCGCCATGTCCTTCACGAGATCCTTCGCGAGCACGCGGGGAAACCCCGCCACGTCGAAGATGAACTTCTCGGGGTAGAGCGCCATGAGCTGGCCGCCGAGGGCCGGCAGCGCGTCGACCAGCCGGCACGAGGCGCCCCGCATGCCGGCGTAGAAGGCGCCAAAGAGCCCGGTCGGGCCTGCGCCGATGATCGTGATGTCGGTGAGCGTGTTCGGCACGGGCGAATAATAGACGGGTTCGGCGAAACGCCTATCTTCTCTGCATGAAGATCTACACGAAGACCGGCGACACCGGTGAGACGGGACTCTTCGGCGGCGGACGCGTGTCGAAGGCCCACTCGCGGGTGGCCGCCTACGGCGACGTCGATGAGCTCAACTCGGCGATCGGGGTCGCCCGGGCCACGCCGCCGGAAGATCTCTTCGACGCCGAGCTCGAGGCGGTGCAGCGCGACCTGTTCGTGGTCGGCGGGCACCTGGCCACGCCGGATCCGGAGCGGGTGCGCGAAGCCCTCGCCCGCGCCGCCATCCGCGAGGGGTGGGAACTGAAGTTCGAGCGCGCGATCGACGCCGCCGATCTCGAGCTGCCGCCGCTCAAGGCGTTCATCCTCCCGGGTGGGAGCCCGAAGGCTGCCGCCCTCCACCTCGCCCGAACCGTCTGCCGCCGCGCCGAGCGAAGCGTCGTCGCGCTCGCGCGCGAGGCCGCCGTTCCCGCGGAGTTTCTCGTCTACCTGAATCGCCTCTCCGATTACCTCTTTACCCTCGCCCGCCTGGCGAACCACCGTGCCGGCCGGGCGGACGTCACCTGGTAGCATGGAGCCGGTCGTCCGCGTCGTGTACTCGGCGGGGAGTTATCCCGTCTTCGTGGCACCCGGGCTCATCGGGAGCCTCGCGGCCCGATGCGCCGCGCTGCTGCCCGGCAGGCGCCTCGTGGTCGTCACCGATCGGACCGTGGCTCGGGCGGTCTCCCACGACCTGTCGGTGCCGACTCTGGTCGTGGCTCCCGGCGAGGCCTCGAAGACCCGCGCTCGCTGGGGTGCCCTCACCGATCGCCTCCTCGCCCTCGGCCTGGGCCGGGACGGTGCGCTCGTGGCGGTGGGAGGCGGAGTCGTGGGGGATCTCGCGGGCTTCGTCGCCGCGACATACCTCCGCGGGATTCCATGGATCGCTGTGCCGACGTCGCTCCTCGCGATGGTGGACGCGTCCGTCGGCGGGAAGACCGGCGTCAACACACGACTCGGCAAGAACCTGGTCGGAGCGTTTCATCCTCCGGCGGGCGTGCTCGCCGACCCGGCAGTGCTTCGCACCCTGCACCTCGCTCACCTGAGAGCCGGGCTGGTCGAGGCGCTCAAGCACGGGCTCGTCGCCGATGCGGAATACTTCGACTGGACCGAGCGGGAAGCGGAGTCTCTCCTGGGTGCCAACGCCGATCGGCTGACGGAGCTGGTTGGCCGAAGCGTCACCATCAAGGCCTCGATCGTGACGGAGGACGAGCGCGAGCAGGGTCGGCGCGCCGTGCTCAACGCGGGGCATACCATCGGTCACGCGATCGAGCAGGTCTCCCGGTTCTCCATTCTGCACGGCGAGGCGGTCGGCATCGGTCTCGCCATCGAGTCGCTGCTCGCCGAGCGCATCGGCGTGGCAGCCTCCGGACTGGCCGCGCGGGTGGGGACCGCCCTCGATCGGCTGGGAAGCGCGACCGCGCTCCAGGGGTCATGGACCACCGACGCCCTCCTCGCCGCGTTGGGCCACGACAAGAAGGTCCGTGACACCACGCTGCGCTTCGCGCTCCCGGCCTCGATCGGCACGATGTCCGGGGGAGACAGGAATTGGACGGTGCCCGTTTCCGAGGCCGTTGTGCGGGATGTGCTCGAGTGTTCGCGACCGGGATAGCGGGTCCCTGCGGGAGTTCTCCACCGGCTCTCCACACGATCAAGCATTATAACACAATATAAGTAAATTAGTTACCGCGTTTTGGACACACCGGCGTGGATCCGTGTGGTGTGCACAAAGTTGACGAACCTTCGAAGCGTGTGTCCGGATGTGATTTGTGATGTGGGAAATGCGAAACGCTTGACCGTCAAAAAATTGTTCCCTAGATTGGCGCGTTACCGATTCGCCCTCGCACTTCAGACCCGCGGTTCCGCGGGTGACTCTGCGACAAGCGCTCCCACGCGGGTTCGGCTCGTAGGAGGTGGCATGCACCACGTCCGTGTCCGGACGACCCCTCGGACCCTTCACCGGTCCGCCCCCAGTAACGCCTTCGATCAATACCTCCTCGACATCCGCAAGCTGCCGATGATCGAGGATCCCAAGGAAGAAATTCGGCTCGCCAAGCGTGCCCGCAAGGGCGACCAGGCGGCGATCGATCGACTCGTCACCGCGAATCTGCGCTTCGTCATCTCCTACGTAAAGCGCTTCCAGGGTCACGGACTCGACCTCTCCGAGCTGGTGGCGATCGGCAACGAGGGGTTGCTCAAGGCGGTGCGGAAGTTCGATCCGGCACACGGCGTGAAGTTCATCAGCTATGCCGTCTGGTGGGTGCGCCAGTGCGTCCTCAAGGCGCTGGCGGAGCAGACGCGCACGGTCCGCATCCCCCTCAATCAGAACGCCGCGCTCATGAAGATGGCGAAGATCGAGAGCCTGCTCGCCCAGGAGCTGGGCCGGACGCCGACCGACGCGGAGACGGCCCAGGTGCTCGATGAGCCGGTGGAGACCATCCGCCAGGCGCGACTGGTGTCGACGGTCGAGGTGTCGCTCGACGCCCCGGTCGAGCGCCACGACTCCACCAGCGCCACCTTCGGCGAGCGGGTCGCCGGGAGCGGCACGGCCGACATCGAGGACCTGGTGGACGCGGGCCTCCGCAAGGAGTTCCTCACCGCGCTCTTCCGGCGCTATCTCACGCCGAGGGAGCAGCGGATCCTCTCGCTCTACTACGGGCTCGAGGAGGGAAGCGAGGCGCTCACCCTCGAAGGCATCGGGGCGATGCTGGGTGTGACCCGGGAACGCGTGCGCCAGATCCGCGAGCGGTCCTTCGAGAAGCTGCGCAACGCCCCGGAGGTGCGGAGTCTCCGGAAGCAGGAGGAAGAGGAAGACTTCGTGGCTGCGTAGACGGCCCGTCGGCCGGACGGCCGGACGGCCAGGGAGAGCCAATCCCTGGCCGTCTTTGTTTTCTGGCCGTCCGGCCGTCTGTGCCTTCCGCCCGTCTGTCCGTCTCCCCGTCCGCCCGTCTATCCTTCCCCTGTGCCCTCGCCCCTCCCGCTCTTTCCCCTCCAAACCGTGCTCTTCCCGGGCGCGCTGATCCCGCTCCACATCTTCGAGCCACGCTACCGGCAGCTGCTCGCCGACGTGACCGCGGGAGACCGGCGGTTCGGCCTCCTGCCGCCGGGGGAGGCGGGCGGGTTGCCGGGGCCGGGAACGGTGGGGTGCGAGGCGCTCGTGCGCGCGGTGCAGCCGTTGCCGGAGGGGCGTTCGAACATCGTGGTTGGAGGGGAGCGCCGGTTTCGTTTTCTCGAGCCCCTTCCCACCGGCACTCCGTATCACACGGGTCTGGTGGAGTGGATGGAGGACGAGCCGGACACCCAGGTGCCCACCGACGATGAAGTAGCGCTCCTGCGGGTGCTGGCCGAGCGCTACGCGCTCGCGATCAACACGCTGCGCGACCAGGTGCTGGACGTGGAGCTGGCCACACCGGCGCCGGAGTTGTCGTTTCAGGTGGCGGCGCTGCTCGAGTGGGAGTTCGAGGCCCGGCAGAGCCTTCTCGAGGCCCGCTCCGCGACCGCGCGGGTGACTCGTCTGCTGCACGCCCTCCCCGGGCTCGTCGCCGACGTCGAGTCCCGCGCCGTCGTCCACGCCCAGGCCCGGGGGAACGGCAGGGGAGGGCGATCGTGAGCCCGACGCTGGCGACCCGGCTCGCGGCCATCGTGGGCGCGCGGTGGGTGCGGGAGCGCCCCGCGGAGCTCCGGACCTTCGAGGCGGATGGTCTTCCGACGCACGCGTCCCGGCCCCGTCTCGCCGTGCTCCCGGGCTCGCGGGAGGAAGTCGTCGCCGTGATTCGCGCGCTGGCCGAGGCGGACGTCCCCTGGGTCGCTCGGGGGGCCGGCACCGGCCTCTCGGGCGGCGCGCTGGCGGCCTCGGAGAGCGTGCTCGTCGTGCTGACGCGGCTCAACCGCATCCTCTCCATCGACCCGGTCCGCCGCCGCGCGGTCGTCGAGCCCGGCGTGGTGAACGCGCGGCTCTCCGAGGCCGCCGCGCCGCACGGGCTCTACTACGCTCCCGATCCCTCGAGCCAGACCGCCTGTACGCTCGGCGGGAACGTGGCGGAGAACGCCGGCGGCCCGCACTGCCTCAAGTACGGCGTCACCACCAACCATGTGGTCGAGCTCGGGGTCCTCCTTCCCGACGGGTCGCTCGCGCGTCTGGGAAGTCCGCAGGGCGAGCCGTGGGGTCCCGACCTGGTCGGCCTCTTCGTCGGCAGCGAGGGGATGTTCGGTCTCGCGCTCGAGATCACCCTCCGCCTCGAGCCGATCCCCGCCACGATCCGCACCCTGCTCGCCGATTTCCCGACGGTGCGCGCCGCGAGCGAGGCCGTGAGCGGCATCATCGCCTCCGGGGTGGTTCCGGCCGCGCTCGAGATGATGGATCAGGCGTGCGTCTGCGCCGTCGAGTCGTCCATCTACGCCGCCGGCTATCCGGTGGATTGCGGGGCCGTCCTGCTGGTCGAGCTCGACGGCCAGGAAGCCGCGGTGAACGCGGAAGCCCGGGCCGTCGAAGGCCTGCTGCGGGAACACGGAGCACGCTCGGTCCGCGCGGCGTCGGATGCCGCGGAGCGCGCGCGGCTCTGGCAAGGCCGGAAGAAGGCCTTCGGCGCCATGGGCCGCATCGCTCCCGATCTCGTGGTGCAGGACGCTGTGGTGCCGCGGTCCGCGCTGCCGGACGTGCTCGAGCGCATCGACGCCATCGCGCAGCGGTACCGGCTCACCGTAGCCAACGTCTTCCACGCCGGCGACGGCAACCTGCATCCCAACATCTGCTACGACAGCCGCGACGCCGACCTCGCCGCGCGGGTCCGCCAGGCGAGCGGGGAGATCATGGCCGTGTGCGTGGCGGCGGGCGGTTCCATTACCGGAGAGCACGGCGTCGGCACCGACAAGCTCGACTACATGCCGCTGATCTTCGACGAGACCAGTCTGGCGGCGATGTGCGCGGTCCGGCGGGCATTCGATCCTTCAGGCCGTGCCAACCCCGGCAAGGTTGTGCCGACGCATTTCTGCCGGGAGTGGCGCGCGAACGGCGTGAGAGCCCGCCGCGCCGCCGAGGAACCCGAACCCACTTCGGAGGAGACTGGCCGTCTGTCCGCCAGCCCCTCGGTCGGTCCGACATGAGCGACATCTTCGTCCGGCTCCGTCACGCGCTCGGCCCCGCCATGGTCTCGACCGACCGGGAAGGGCGCCCGATCGCATCTCCCGACTCTCTCGACGGTTTGGCCCAGGTCTGCGGGCTCGCGCACGAAAACGGCTGGCGGGTGCGCGTCGAAGGCCAGGCGTCGTGGATGCCGCCCGACGCCCCGGCGGACCTCGCGCTCACGACCCGCGCCATGGACCGCGTGGTCGAAGTGGCGCCGGCGGACCTGGTCGCCACGGTCGAGGCGGGTATTCCGCTCGGCCGTCTACAGCAGACGCTGCTGGGACGGAAAGCCTGGCTCGCGATCGATCCGCCCGGACGTCCCGACCGCTCGCTCGGCTCCATCGTCGCCACGGGAACCTCGGGGCCGCTGCGGCACGGCTTCGGGCCGGTCCGGGACCATCTCCTCGGCGGCACCATCGTCACCGGCGACGGGCGGATCGTTCGGGCCGGCGGATCGGTGGTGAAGAACGTGGCGGGTTACGACCTCACCAAGCTTCAGGTGGGCGGCTTCGGCGCCTTCGGCGTCATCGCTCATCTTCACCTCCGGCTCCGGGCGGCGCCGGCCGAGCGCGCCACGCTCATCGCCCGCGGGGAGCGCGATCTGCTGACCCACCAGGCGCGAACGCTCATGGAGCATCGGGTGGAGCTGGCGGCGCTCGAGCTCCTGTCACCGGCGCTGGTGGCCGACGCGGAATGGATGCTCGCGCTCGAGATCGCCGGCACCGCCGAGCTCGTGAGCGCCGAGGTGTCCCGCGCGATGGAGTGCGCCGAGGTCCCGCTGCATCGCCTTTCGCCGGAGCGGGCGGCGTCGTTCTGGCCGACGGTGGGCCGCGCGGCACAGGGCGGGCCCATCGGCTTGAGGCTCGGCGTGTTCCCCGACGGCCTGGACGAGATCATCGATCTCCTCGCCATCCGGCTCGACGTCGGCCTCGTCGCCGCCGGCCCCGGGCGCGGCCAGCTCCGCTGGAGCGGAGCCGGGACCCCCGAGGCCATTCGGGGCCTTCGCCGGGTCACGGCCGAGCGCGAGATCCCGCTCACCCTCGAGCGCGCGCCCTGGGAAGCGCGCCGCGCGGTGGGACACTTCGGCGCGTATCGCGAAGGCGTGGCCCGCCTCGTCTCCAAGCTCCGCGCCACCTTCGACCCCGATCCGACGTTCGCGGTCGCGCTGGAAGGCGCCGAGGATGGTTGACGCCGCCCTGACGCGGGGCGGCTTCGAGGCGCTGGATCCCTGCGTGCACTGCGGGTTCTGCCTCCCCGCCTGCCCGACGTATCTCGCCACCGGGGACGAGAGCGACTCCCCGCGCGGGCGCATCGTGCTCATGCGTGCGCTCGAGCGCGGCGAGATCGCGCCGGATGACCGCGCGCTCCGGGACCATCTCGACGCCTGCCTCGGCTGCCGCGGCTGCGAGCCCGTCTGCCCTGCGGGGGTCGGCTACGGCCGGGGTCTCGAGGCAGCCCGCGCTGAGCTCGCCCGGACCAATGGACTGCGCGGATCGGCGCGTGCCGTGCTGGCGGTCTTCGCGAAGCGCTGGCGCTGGCGACTCGCGCTCGGCCTGGCCGGCGTCCTTCGGGCAACCGGTCTGACCTCGCGCCTCGCCGGACGAGGCCGGCTCGGCTTTGCGATGGGAATGCTGGCGAGCACGAGACAGACGGGTAGACGGGCAGACGGGCAGACGGGCAGTTCCGCCGGAGCACTTTCGAGTCCCAGAGACCTGAGGGCTGGCCATCCTGCCGTCCGCCCGTCTGAGCCTTCGGCCGTCGCGCTCTTCGAGGGATGCGTCATGAGCACCCTCTTCCGGCATGTGAACGAGGCGACGCGCCGCGTGCTGGAGGCTAACGGCTATCGCGTCGTCTCCGTGACGGGGCAGGTCTGTTGCGGGGCGCTCCACGAGCACGCCGGAGACGAAGGCGGGGCGCGCCGGCTGCTCGAGACGAACGTGGCCGTCCTGGACGGCGCCGCGGACCGGGTGGTCGTCAACAGCGCAGGCTGCGGGGCCATGCTTCGCGACGCGACGCATCTCCTGGAAACGCCGGCCGCCGCGCGAGTCGCCGCCACGGTGCGCGACGTCTCCGAGCTCCTCGCCGAGGCCGGTCCGCGAGAAGGCGCTCCCCTCCCGCTGGATGTCGTCTACGACGCGCCCTGTCACCTCCTTCACGCCCAGCGGGTTCGGGAGCCCCCGCTCCGGATGCTTCGGGCCATTCCCGAGCTCCGGGTCCGGGAGCTTCCGGGCGCGGAGCGCTGCTGCGGAAGCGCGGGGATCTTTTCCCTCCTCGAGCCGGAGATGTCGCGCGCGGTCCTCGCCGACAAGATCGCGACGATCGCGAAGGCCGTTCCCCGCCCCGCGCTGGTGCTGACGGGGAATCCCGGCTGTCTGATGCAGATCGGCGCCGGTCTCGAGGCGGAAGGGCTCGACATCGGCGTTGCGCATCCCGTCGAGCTGCTGGACGAGTCGTATCGCCGCGCCGGATTCTACGACCGGTAACGACAGCCCGTTACCTTCCACACATGGACTTCGTTCCCTCCGCCGACGGGCTGGCGGCCATCCGGGAAGGCGCGGCCTTCGTGCAGGCCCGGGCCTCGGTGTTCCACGTCGAGGGCCCGGCGGCCGTCGATTGCCTGCAGGGTATTCTCACCAACGACGTCGTGGGCCCGGGCGAGCACAGCCTCGTTTACGGGGCGGTCCTCACGCCGAAGGGTATGATCGTGACCGACCTCTGGTCGGCGCGCCTCGGCGCCGACTTCATGCTCGTGGCCGAGGCCGCCGCCCGGGAGCCGGCGACCGCTGTCTTCACGCGCTCGCTTCCGCCCCGACTGGCCCGCGTGCGCGACCGCTCTGAGAGCGCGCGGGCGCTCTGGCTGCTCGGCCCGGCGGCAGGGGAGGCGCTGGTGCGCGCGGGGCTCGGGACGCTGCCCGAAGCGGGACGGGTGACGGCCATGGACGACGGAACCGTCGTCGCGGCAGGCGGCCCGACGGCGCCGTTCTCGGGGTTGATCGTCGCCGGGGAACACACCGCCCGAGCGTGGGGCGAGAAGCTCGAATCCGCCGGCGCGCTCAACGGGGATGACGCGCTGCTCGCGTCCGCCCGGGTGCTGGCCGGCTGGCCGACACTCGGACGGGAGATCGACGAGCGCACGCTCCCGCAGGAGGTGCGGTTCGACGAGCTGGGCGGCGTCTCGTACTCGAAGGGTTGCTATACCGGCCAGGAGACGGTGGCCCGCGTGCATTTCCGCGGCCACGTCAATCGGATGCTTCGAGGGGTCGTCTTCGAGGGGGCGTTGCCGCTCGCCGAGCGCTCGGTGCGCGCCGGTGAGCGGGAGGTGGGCTCGGTGCGGAGCACGGTCGCCGCGGGGGACCGGCTTCTCGCGCTCGCGATGCTGCGCCGGGAAGTCGCCGAGGGCGATCCCGTGCAGATCGGTGAGCGGACCGGACGGGTCGCGGCACTGCCTTTCGCCGAGACCCCGGCCCGTCGCTGAAACACCACGGGCCCCGTACGCGTCTCGCGCCGGGGCCCGTCGTGCCGATGGAATCGGAGGTCAGGGCGCCTTGGTCGTATCCCGAGCGACTTTCGTCGTGTCGGTCGTGTCGCGCGGCATCGTGTCTGGCGTCGCCGGGACGACCGCGGTCGTATCGGCCGGGGGCGCGTCTCCAGTCTTCTCGCCGCAGGCCGCGACAGCCAGGACGGCGGCAACTACGAGGAACTTCGACATTGGTGCTCCTTCGTTTGCTTGGGAACGGGTGAGGTGCCTGACTCGAGTCCTCGGCGATCAGGTGCGGCAACAGCCGGCGAAGATATGAGCAGGCTTTGTTCTGTCAAGTGGAGCAATGACTTACGGTCTCTCTCCGCAAGCGCGGGTGGACCGAAGACCGCCTTCTCCGAGCGGCGGGGAGCCGTCCGGCCGCCCGCCGGTGACTTCATCCCAACCCGAAGCGACATAACGAGTTAACCCGCATGACCGCAGGCCTTCCACGCACGCTCGGCGAGCTCCGCCGATCCCCCTGGGGCAAGGCTCCGCTTCTGGGGCGCTCGGTCCGCGACGAGGTGCGCGCCAACATCCTCCGGGCGCTCTCCTGCACCGACGACCTTTTCCCGGGCATCCAGGGCTACGACGATACCGTGATTCCGCAGCTCGTGAACGCGCTGCTCGCCTGTCACGACTTCATTCTCCTCGGCACCCGCGGACAGGCGAAGAGCCGCATCCTTCGCGCCCTCACCCGCTTCCTCGACGAGTCGCTGCCGATCGTCGAGGGAAGCGAGATCAACGACGATCCGTTCGCGCCGATCTCGAAGTACGCGCGCGACCGGCTGGCTGCCGAGGGCGAGGCCACCCCGATCGCCTGGGTGGGACGCGAGCAGCGCTACGTCGAGAAGCTCGCGACCCCGGACGTGACCATCGCCGACCTGATCGGCGACCTCGATCCCATCAAGGCAGCTCGCGGCGGCCACCTCCTGGCGGACGAGCTGACGATGCATTTCGGGCTCCTCCCGCGGGCCAACCGCGGGATCTTCGCGATCAACGAGCTGCCGGACCTGGCGGGGAAGATCCAGGTGGGCCTGTTCAACGTGATGCAGGAGGGCGACGTCCAGCTCAAGGGCTACCCCGTCCGGCTGCCGCTCGACGTGCTGCTCTGCTTCACCGCCAACCCCGAGGACTACACGGCGCGCGGCAAGATCATCACGCCGCTCAAGGACCGGATCGGGTCCGAGATCATGACCCACTACCCGCGGGACGTGGACCTCGGCATGGAAATCACCGAGCAGGAGGCGTGGCTGGCGCGCGACGGCGGCGGGCCGCGGGTACGGGTTCCCGAGATCGTTCGGGAGGTCGTCGAGCGGGTCGCCTTCGAGGCGCGGACGGACAAACGGGTCGACCGACGAAGCGGGGTGAGCCAGCGGCTCCCCATCAGCGTGCTCGAGAACGTCGTTTCGAGCGCGGAGCGGCGCGCGCTCTCCCACCGCGAAGCGGAAGCGGTGCCGCGGATCGCGGACGTCTACAGCGCGCTGCCCTCGATCACCGGCAAGCTGGAGCTCGAGTACGAGGGGGAGCTGCAGGGCGCCGAGGTCATCGGCAAGGAGCTGATCCGTCGCGCGGCGCTCCGGGCTTTCCTGGAGCGTGCCGGCGACGAGGAGGTGGACCGCATCGAGCAGGTGGTGGGCTGGTTCGATCAGGGCTCAGCGCTCAAGGTGGGCGACGACGATCGGGCGGACGTCGCCGTCAAGGCGTTCCGAATCGTCCCCGGCCTGCTCGACCTGGTCCACGCCCTGGCCCTCGCCCCGAAGGGCGACGCTCCGGTGGAGGTTGCCGGCTGCGAGCTCGTGCTCGAGGCGCTCGCGGGACAGAAGCGGATCAGCCGGAGCGAGGAGCTCGGCTGGACGCGGGTCAGGCCGCCGCGCCGGGAGATCTGAGCACCCCGTCACCGGGCACACTCAGCGCTTTCGCCGTTCCTTCGTCGCGTTCGGCCACAGGGCCTTCGCGCGCCCCACGATCAGCCCCGTCACTCCGTCGAGGCCGAGCGCTTCCGTGTTGAGCACCATGTGATAGTTGGACGCGTCGTTCCAGTCCCGCTGGTAGTACTGCTTGTGGTAGCGGACGCGGTTGCCGTCGCTCTCCCGGATCAGATGCTCCGCCCCCTTGAGATCGGTGTCGCCGCGCCGGGCCACCTCCTCGATGCGGTACCGGAGCGGGGCCACGACCTTCACGTGCAACACGTCCTGGCTTCGCCCCAGGACCGCCGCCCCGGCCCGGCCCACCAGGACCACCCGCGATTCGGCGGCCATCTCCGCCACCACCGTCTCGGTAACCCGCACGAGGTGCGACTCGGCCGGCTCCGGCGGCGGCTCCTCCGCCGTGGGCGGAAAGGTTTCCGGCGCCGATCGGGCGAGCGCCCGGGCCAGTCGCTCGATGAACCCGGGAGCGGTCTCCTCCCGGTCGGCCACCTCCTCGGGAGGAAGGCCGGCGCGCTCGGCGATGCGGTCGAGCAGCTCGTTGTCGACGACCCGCCAGCCGAGCTCCGCCGCCACGCGTCGCGCTACCTCCGCGCCCCCTGCACCGAACTGCCGAGAGATCGTGATCAGCATTGCGCGCCTCGCGAGGGCCGGAGTCAGGAGTGGGCCGGCGGCAGCAGGTCGGCCACCGGAGACTGCTGGCCGTCCGGCCGGGGAACGCCTCCCGCGAAGGCGTCTTCGCCCGAGCCGGGAGCCGGATGCCCGCGACCGAGCTTCCACCAGGCGCCGGCGGCGACGACCAGGCAGGCCGCTCCGCCGAGCATCACGGCGGGGCCCGCGCCCAGGTGCTCCGCGAACCACCCGGCCTGGAGGGCTCCGAGCGGAGCCATCCCCACCACGATGAACGAATAGAGTCCGACGACCTGGCCCCGCAGGTGATCGGGCGCCGTGGTCTGGAGAATCGTGTTGGTCAGGATCGCGTTGAGCGCGGCGGCGAGCCCCGCCACCAGCAGCAGCACGAAGGCGAGCGGAAAGACCCGGGCGGCGCCGACCAGCAGCACCGCGGTCGCGAACGCCGTCCCCGCCAGCAGAACCACCCGCTCCCGCGGGAAGCGGTGCCCCATCGCCGCCACGGAGAGCGCGCCCGCCGCCGCGCCGATGCCGAAGGCGGACGTGAGGGCGCCGTATCCGCCGGCCCCTGTGTTCAGGACGTCCCGCGCGAAGACCGGCAGCACCGCGACGAACGAGGCGCCGAAGATCGTGAAGCACGCCGTCACGACGACGAGACTTCGGGACCAGGGTTCCGCGAGCACGTGACGCACGCCCTCGGCCAGCGGCGCCCGGCGCGGCAGGCGGCCGCCGCCCGCCATCCCGTCCGACCGGATCTTCGCGAGACTCACCAGGACCGCGATCGCGCTCGCCGCATTGATGAGGAAGCAGGCCGCCGTCCCCGCCGAGGCGAGAATCGTCCCCGCCACCGCCGGCCCGATCACGCGCGAGAGGTTGAAGGCCGACGAGTTGAGCGCCACGGCATTCATCGTGTCCGACTTCCCGACCATCTCGATGAGGAACGACTGCCGGATCGGGATCTCGAAGGCGCTCACCATCCCGCTCGCGAACGCGAGCGCGTAGATCCACGGCATCGTGATGACCCCGAAGGCCGTGAGCAGGCCAAGCGCCAGCGCGTCGACGAGAAAGAGGCTCTTGAGCCAGAGGAGGGCCCGGCGGCGGTCCACCCGGTCGGCCAGGACGCCGCCGTACAGCGTGAAGAGCAGCACCGGCAGCGAGCCGATCGTCGTGACGAGCCCGACCTTGAACGGCGAGTCGGTGAGCTCGAGCGCCAGCCAGCCCACGGCCACTGTCTGCACCCAGGTCCCGCAGAGCGAGACGAACTGTCCCGCGATGAAGAGCCGGAAGTTGCGGTTCCGGAGCGCGGCGAAGGGTGTGGCGGGCACGAGGACAAGGTAAACGGTGAACAGGACCGGGGGCGGGCATCGGGAACCGGCAAACCCCGCTACTTTCAGACGGAATGGACCGGTCCGACGGTTCCCCGTTCCCCGTTCCCCGTTCCCCGACTATGCGCTTCACCACCTACTCCAAGCTCGTCCCGGGTCTCGCCGATGCGGTGAACCTCCAGGCCCTGCTCGACCAGCTGGGGGATTTCCTGCTGCAATCGGGGTTCGCGGGTGGTGCCGGCGAGTGGCCCTGGTGGGCGGACCCGCCCGAAGGAAGCGAACGCTCCGTGGACGCGCTGCGCCAGGCCATCCTCAAGGCGCTCATGGAGTCGGGGCAGCTCACGCCGGAGATGCTCCGGCATCTGCGCGGCGAATCCAGCGGCGACGCCGAACGGGACCGCGAGATCGAGCGGGAGCTCGCGGAGCTGCTCGACCAGATCGTCCAGCGCCTCATGGACGAGGGGTACCTGACCGCGCGGGACGCGCCGCAGGTGCCGCAGGGCTACACCCCGTTGTACGGCCCCGGCGGGCTGGCCGAGACCGCCGCGCGCCAGGTCGAGTTCAATCTCACCGAGAAGGGGATGGATTTCCTCGGCTACAAGACCCTCAAGAACCTGCTCGGCAGCATCGGCAAGTCGTCGCTGGGGTCGCACGAGACGCCGCACCTGGCCACCGGCATCGAGGCGGAAGGAGCCAGCAAGCCCTACGAGTTCGGCGACGTGCTGAACCTCGACGTGCCCACGACGCTCCGCCACGCCATCGCCCGCGAGGGCCTCGGCGTGCCGATCCCCCTCGAGTTTTCGGATCTGCACGTCCACCAGTCCGAGTACCGGTCGAGCTGCGCCACGGTGCTCATGCTCGACTGCTCCCACTCGATGATCCTGTACGGCGAGGACCGCTTCACGCCCGCGAAGAAGGTGGCGCTCGCGCTTACCCATCTCATCCGCACCCAGTACCCGGGCGACACCCTCCGCGTGGTGCTGTTCCACGACTCGGCGGAGGAGATCCCCCTCGCCGGGCTCGCCAACGCCCAGGTCGGCCCGTATCACACCAACACGGCCGCGGGGCTCGAGCTGGCGCGGAGGATTCTCGCGGGACAGAAGAAGGACATGAAGCAGATCATCATGATCACCGACGGGAAGCCGTCGGCGCTCACGCTGCCCGACGGCCGGATCTACATCAACTCGGTGGGGCTCGATCCGCGGATTCTGCAGGCCACGTTCCGCGAGGTGGCGCACTGCCGCCGCACGGGCGTGCTGATCAACACCTTCATGCTGGCCCGGGACCGGATGCTGGTGGACTTCGTGAAGCAGGTGGCGCAGATCTGCCGCGGCAAGGCGTACTTCACGAACACCATGACGCTCGGGCAGTTCATCCTCATGGACTTTCTGAAGCGGAAGACGACGCGGATGTAGGGATCGTCCGCCCTACTCCACCCCCTTCGCCCAGGTCCCCGAACGCAGCGTCGCGCCGGGCGCGACGCCGTTGATGGCCGCGACCACCTCCACTTTCACGGTCGGGGCGTATTGGCGCTGGAACTCCTCGATCGTCATCGCCCGGGAGAGCTGGATCGTCTTGAGGTGGCGCGGCTGCTTGTTGAGGGCGGCCGGATCCGTGAGCCGGTCGAAGGTCTGCATCGAGCGGAGGAACGTGTCCGAATAGGCCGTGTAGCGGTTGCCGACCGAATACCCGAGCAGCTCGTACGTCCGGCCGTCGTACGACAGGTAGGTGACCCGTCCCGCCACGACGTTGCCCTGCTGATCCTGCGCCTGGAACTCCGCCGTCACGCCGCGCTGCCCGCCGATCGTGATCCGCTGCCCCGGACGCATCTGTATGCCCTGCTGCTGCGCGAACTTCTGCAGTGCCGCCTCCGGATCTCCCTCGCCGAAGGCGAGCTGGACGATGGCGTCCTTGTTGGGCGCGAGCGCCACCACCGCCTGCGGCTGGTTGTCGGTCTGCCAGCCCTGCGGGAAGGTGAACCCGAACTTGAGATCGGGGTGGAGAAAGCGATTCTGCTCGAAGTACCCTTGGCGCGGGTTGACCCCGAAGATGATCCCGTCGATGGCACGGACGTACTCGGCCTCGTCGATGATCGCGTTCCGCAGGCTGTCCGCCGGCACCGATTGCGCCCGCTGGAGCGCCTTCTCCTGGCGGTCCGCGGGATCGGGGTGTGACGACTGCCAGGTCGGGAGACGCCCGCCGCCCGAGAGCGCGGAGACCCGTGCCAGCGCCGCGTACACCTCGGGCATCTCGCGCACGTCGTAGTTGGTCCGGCGCATGTACCGGAAGCCCAGCTCGTCCGACTGCGACTCGTCCGCCCGCGAATACTTGAGGAAGAGCACCTGCAGGCCGGCCGCGACGCCGCCGGCCATCGAGGCGAAGGTCGATGAGACGATCGAACCCGCCACGAGGCCGACCTGCGCCAGCTGCGCGCGGGTGATCTGCCGCGCCGTGTGCCGGGCGGTGACGTGACCGGCCTCGTGACCGAGGACGCCGGCGAGCTCGGCCTCCGAGCCGAGGAACGGCAGGATGCCGCGAGTGACGAAGATCTTCCCGCCCGGCGCGGCGAATGCGTTCACCTCCGGATCGTCGATGACCTCGAACGACCAGGGAAGATCGGGTCGCTCCGAGGCCTTCGCCATGCGCATCCCGATGTCGCGCACGTAGGCCTGCAGCCCGGCATCCTCGACGAGCCCGATGCTGCCGCGAACGCTCTTGGCGGTTTCCTCCCCCATCGCGATTTCCTGCGATTCGCTGACGAGGGAGATCTCCCGCTTGCCGGTGGCGGGATTGGTGGCGCAGGCCGCGGCGAGCCAGAGGACGGCGAGGCAGGCCGGTCGTAGCATAGGCACGAGCGAGAGAGCCATCGGTACCCCCGAGTACGAGTTCCGGCGCAACGGAAGCCGCGGGCTACCGCTATGATTCCCGGCCATGCCCGGGGAGATCATGCGTCCACCCGCGATGGCTGGCAAGCCGGACCGCGAGGTCGCGGTCGACGCCCGTGTCGGCTTCCTCCTGGCGCTCGGTCGCGCCGCCCACGCCGCCGGACACCATTCTCAGACGCTCGAAGAGCTGCTCGATCGCACGGCCGCCCGGCTGGGCGTCGGTGACGCCCAGTTCTTCACCACCCCCACGTCGATTTTCGCCTCCTTCGGAGCGGAGGCGACCCAGCGCACCTATCTGATCCGCGTGGAGCCGGGCGGCCCCGATCTGGGACGCCAGGTCCGGATCGTGGAGATCGTGGAGGCGGTGCTCGGCGGACGGGTCGCCCTCGAGGCGGGCACCGAGCGGCTTCGCGATGTGCTCACCGCACGGTCGCCCTACGGGCCCGTCCCCGCGACCCTCGCGTTCGCGCTCTCCTCGGCCGCGTCCGGCGTCGTGCTCGGCGGCGGTCGGCGGGAGGTCGCGCTCGCCCTGGGTCTCGGCCTCGTCACGGGCTTGCTCGCCCTGGTCGCCGGAAGGTTCCGCGCGCTCGAGCGACTGTTTCCCACCGCGGCCGCGTTTCTGGTGGCCCTGTTCGCCACACTCGCCGGCGATGCCTGGACCGGCATCGCGATCTCCACCGCGGTGCTCGCGGGTCTGATCGTGCTTCTGCCCGGCCTCATGATCGTGAGCGCCATGAACGAGCTCGCCACCGGCCATCTCGCGTCGGGGACGGCCCGCGCCGCAGGCGCGTTCGTGATTCTGATCGGGGTCGGATTCGGTGTCGCCCTCGGCACCCGCGTGGCGGAGCTCATCGTCGGCGTCCAGCCCGTGGCGTCCGCCGTCGCGCTGCCGTCCGCGGCGATCTGGGTGGCGGCGGTCGGGGCGGCGATCGGCTTCACGATCCTGCTGCGGGCCGAGCCCAAAGACGCGCCCTGGATCCTCGCGGGCGCGGTGGTGGCCCTGCTGGCCTCGCGCGTCGGGGCTCGCGCGCTCGGTGCCGAGCTCGGGCCGTTCGTCGGCGCCTTCGCGGTGGCTACCGTGGCGTGGGTCTACGGGCGCGTCACCCGGCGCCCCGGCGAGGTCGTGCTGGCGCCCGGGGTGCTCGTGATGGTGCCCGGCAGCATCGGCTTCCGGAGCATCACCGCGCTCCTCGAGCACCGCGTGGTGTCCGGCATCGACGCGGGCTTCACGGCGCTCTTCACCGCCATCGCGCTCGTGGCGGGTCTGCTCATCGCGGCGGTGCTGCTGCCGGGACCCGCAGCGCAGGTCCGGTGGCGGAATCCGGCTCGCGAGCCTTGATTGCGATTCCCCCATCCGTTCCTCGGTTCCCGGTTCACGTCCTTCACCCGTCGGGTCTCATGCGCAGCCGAATCCGCAGGCTTCCGTTGCTCCCGGTGCTCCTCCTCGCCGCGACGCCGCTCGCCGCGCAGGACGCCGCCCGAACCGTCATCGTGGTCCGCCATGCCGAAAAGGGGGCGGTGGGTGACAATCCCTCCCTTACCCCCGAGGGAACCCGGCGCGCCGAGGAGCTGTCTCGCGCCCTGGAGGACGTGCGGGTGACGGCGCTCTTCGCGACGGAGTTCCTGCGGACGCAGGAAACGCTTCGCCCGCTCGCGCGGCGGACCGGTGTCGCTCCGCAGCTGCTGCCGGCCCGCGACGTCGATTCGCTCGTGGGGCGCATTCTCGCCCTTCCCGCAGGCGGAGCGGCCGTCGTGGCGAGCCACAGCAACCTGGTGCACCTCATCGTGCAGAAGCTCACGGGTGTGAGCGTGCGGGAGCTCGCCGATCGGGACTACGACAGGCTCTACGTGCTCACGGTGACGGGTCCCGGGAAGGGAACGGCGCTGGTGCTGCGCTACGGCGAGCCCGCCTCCGCGACCGCCGCCCCGATGCGGCCTTGAGGTCGCGTCGGCCCAAGCGTTCAGAAAAAGCAGACGCGGATGGCGCGGAATCGGGCGGACAACCTCTGGAGTTCAAGAGTCACCCTGACGAGAGACCTCCGCGGTAATCAGCATCCTCCGCGTCGTCGGCCTCTGCTTTTCCCCGCACCGGCCCGACAACAGCAGCACAGCAGACGCGGAATTGCGCGGAAACGCGCGGACAACCTCCGAAAGTTGGAGACGTAATCCCGACGAAGGTCTCCGTGCCAATCCGCGTCCTCCGCGTTCTCCGCGTCTGCTTTTTGCCAAGGCGACGACTGAAAGTTAGGCGCCGGAATGCCGCTAAAGGATGAGCGCATTTCCGGGCGATGAGACTATCAGCAGGGGATGGGTTCAGATCCAGCAGTCGCGGATGGCCCGGAAGCGGGCGGGCAACCTCTGGAGTTCAAGAGTCATCCTGACGAGAGACCTCCGCGGTAGTCAGCATCCTCCGCATCGTCGGCGTCTGCTTTTCCCGCACCGGCCCGACAACAGCAGACGCGGATTGCGCGGAAACGCGCGGACACCTCCGGAAAGTTGAGGTAATCCCGATGAAGGTCTCCGTGCCAATCCGCATCCTCCGCGTTCTCGGCGTCTGCTTTTGCCAAGGCGACGACTGAAGGTTAGGCGCCGGAATGCCGCTAAAGGATGAGCGCATTTCCGAGCGATGAGACTACAGCAGAGGATGGCTTCAGAAACAGCAGACGCGGATGCCGCCGATTCAGCAGAGCGACCGGGCGGTCTGCTCCATCGAAACACGACCGGCGCCATCCTGGGTGCTTTCTACGCTGTTCACTCCGAGCTGGGGTTCGGGTTCCTGGAGGCGGTATACGGCAACGCCCTGGTGGTGGTACTGGAGCAAGCCCGCCTCAAGGTCCAGAGGCAAGTAAGCTTCGAGATCGTCTTTCATGGGCGATCGGTAGGAACCTACCGAGCCGACCTGATTGTTGAGTCCCGAGTCATCGTGGAAATCAAAGCGGGCAGGGCAATTATTCCGCAGCACGCCGCTCAACTGCTCAATTACTTGAAGGCATCAGGTCTCCAGGTCGGTCTT
>JBOHSH010000020.1:0-27769 GCA_050733195.1 Gemmatimonadales bacterium | reverse complement strand
CCGCGCGGCCGCGATGCGATCCGGAGCGAGGCCCCGCCCCCGCTCGAGCTGGTCGAGGAACGCCCGCGCCAGCGCGAAGCTCGGCGGCCAGACCATCTTCGGCTGCTCCTGCGCGTTCAGGTACTCGAACCGGACCGTCTTCGCGGCGTCGATCTCGTTCTGCGTGAGGAACGCGCTCGGCACGAGCTCGAGGATGTCGAGTCCCCGGGCGATCTCCGAGCTCACGATGACGCCGTTGTACCAGTAGACCGACCAGGAGCCGGCGCTCAGCAGCCTGGTCGAGTCCATCGGCCCGCGGTCGAAGTAGGCGATCTCCTTCGGCTGCGCCGGGTCCGTCCAGTCGAAGATCGAGATGCCGCCCTGATACCACCCCTGGACCATCACATCGCGGCCCGGAATCGGAATGAGCGAGCCGTTGTGCGCGACGCAGTTCTCGAACGGCGTCTGGGCCGCCGGCATCTTGTAGTAGCTCTTGAACGTCATCCGGTTGTCGGCAAGCGTGAAGATGGCGTTCGCGCCCCACTCGTACTTGTCGGTCGCCCGGCAGCGGGGCTGCGTGCCGCCGCCCCATTCGTCGGTGAAGAGGACCTTCGACCCGTCGTTGCTGAACGTGGCGGAGTGCCAGAAGGAGAAGTTGGTGTCCGCGACCGCGCCGATCCGCTTCGGGTTGGCGACGTCCCGGATGTCGAGCAGGAGGCCGTATCCGCCGCAGGCGCCGCCGGCCAGGCCGATGGCCGGATAGACGGTGATGTCGTGGCACTGGGTCGGTCCGCTGCGCCGGCGCTGCGCCCGCGCCGAGTCGGTGCCGGGCTCGGTCCGGCGGGGCGGGGGCCCCAGGTCCTGGAAGATCCGGGGCGAGCTCACGATTGTCGCCTCGCCCGGGTTCGCGAGCGGGATCCGGATGACCTCGATCCGGAAGAGCGCCGTGTTCGGGTCCTCGTCGAGCGGCGCGCCCGAGCAGCCGGGCAGCTCGCTCGGCGACCGTACCGGGGCGGAGCCGGAGACGTAGATGTAGACGTTCTGCGCGTCGTTGGGGTCCGTCACCACGGTATGCGTGTGCGAGCCCCGGCAGGTCTGCACGTTGCCGAGATACCTGGGCGCGGTGATGTCGGTGATGTCGAAGATCCGGATGCCGCGGAGCCGGTCGTGGCTCACCGAATCGGGCACGCCCTGGAGACCGCAGTCCAGCCGGCCGCTCGTCGCCTCACCCGAGACGAAGAGCAGATCCCTGTAGACCGAGACGTCGCTCTGCGAGCCGGGGCAGACGTAGGCCTTGTGCAGGCGGGGCCGCGAGGGGTTGCCGATATCCCACACCTGCCAGCCGCTGTAATTCCCCTGGATCGCGTACTTCCCGAGGAAGGCCAGGTCGGAGTTGGTGAGCCGGCGGTCACCCGGAGTGCTCGGGTTGAAGAAGTCCTTCGACGGCGGCGTCTTCGAGACGACGCGCAGATTCCAGATCGCCTCGGCCGCGTCCATCCACCCGGCGCGGAGTCCGACGCGGGGGTCCGGGTTGGGAGGCGACATCGACATATCGGGCGCGGGCGCGCCGGCGGAGCCGATCGTCGAGGACCCCGCGCACGCCGCGAGGAGAAGCACGGACGCGCAAACGGGAAGACGGACAGACGGACGGAATGTCATGGGCGGCGGTCTCCGGACTTGAGCTCGGCGAGCATGAGGGTCATGCGATCGATCTCGGTGGTCTGATCGGCGTTCACGTCGGCGGCGAACTTGAAGACGTCCTCGTCCTGGGCCGCGCCGTGCGACGCAAAGAGCTGCTCCACCATGGTGATCGCGCCCTGGTGGTGCTGGATCATGGAGACGAGGAAGAGGCGGTCGAACTCGGGCCCGCGCGCCCGGTCGAGCTCGCCCAGCTGCTCCGCCGTGAGCATCCCGGGCATGAGCATCGAGGGCACGAGCGAATGGTGCGCGGCGTCGGCCTCGGGCACCGGCTCGTTCCGCTCCCGGAGCCATCGCTGCATGAAGCCGATCTCGTCGCGCTGGCCCACGACGATGCGCTCGCAGAGCGCCCGCACGGCCGCGCTCGCGCCGTGGCTCGGCGCCCAGCCGGAGATGAGCACCGCCTGCGCGTGGTGCGGGATCATCCCCGAGATGAAACGGACGTCCGCCGCGGTATACGGCGGGCGCCCGCCGTCGGCCCGGGCCCGCTCGGCCGGCGACATGGCCGCGGGCGCGCCGGTGACGGGATCGACGCTCCCCGGCCGCCCCGCCGTGCCGCATCCGAGGACCGCCAGAGCCAGGAGGAATGACGCCTGCCGATTCCGCATCTTGTTCATGTGAGAATGGCGATGGAGATTGTTTGGCTTCTGGCCCCTGGCCGTCCGGCCGTCCGGCCGTCTAATCTACCGCCGTCTCAGGAGCCCGCATGACCCTCGCGCTCGTCGTTGCGGCCGTCCTCGTCGGCTGGACGATCTGGACCTTCAACCGGCTGACCCACCTGCATCAGCTCGCCGCCAACGCCTGGGCGGACATCGACGTCCAGCTCAAGCGCCGCCATGATCTCATCCCCCAGCTGGTCGCTGTGGTGAAGGGCCACGCCGGGTACGAGCGCGACACCCTGGAAGCGGTGGTGGAGGCACGGAACCGCGCGCTCGAGGCCTCCGGGCCCGCGGCGAAATCGGCCGCGGAGGCGCCGGTCGCCGCCGGCGTGCAACGACTCCTCGCGATCGCCGAGGCGTATCCGGACCTCCGGGCCATGCAGAGCTTCCGGGACCTCCAGAAGGGGCTGAGCGAGGTCGAGGACCACCTCCAGAACTCCCGCCGGTACTACAACGCGGTGGTGCGGGACCTCAACACGAAGATCGCCCAGTTTCCGTCGAACCTGGTGGCGCACGGCGCCGGGTTCGAGCCTCGGCAGTTCTTCGGCCTCGAGCACGAGAGCGAGCGGGCCGTGCCGAATGTCTCGGTGGAGCGGACGCCATGAGTCTCCGGCTCTCGCTGGTCCTGCTCCTCGCCACCGCCGCGCCGCTCGCCGGCCAGCGCTCGCTCGCCATCGAGCGGTTCGAGTCCGCGATCCGGGTGGAGCCTTCGGGGATCATCGACGTCACCGAGACGATCACCGCCCGGTTCACCGGCCAGTGGAACGGCATCTACCGGGCGATTCCGGTCGAGTACCGTACGCCGCAGGGCTTCAACTGGACGCTCGGCCTCGATCTCACGAGCGCCACCGATGAGAACGGCCGGGAGCTCAGGACCGACTCGAGCCGGGAAGGGCACTACGAGAAGTTCCGGATCTGGGTGCCCGGCGCCCTGGACGCGACCCGCACGATCGTGCTGCGGTACCGGGCGTCCAACGGGCTCCGCTTCTTCGAGGACCACGACGAGCTCTACTGGAACGTGACCGGCGACGAGTGGGAGGTGCCGATCGAAGCCGCGTCCGCCACGATCGAGCTGCCGTCCGCGGCCAGCGGCGTGCGGGCCATCGCGTACAACGGCCCGTACGGCTCGACCGCGCGCGACGCGACCGTCGAGGTCGAGGGCACCACTATCAGGGTCACCATGCCCAAGCGGCTCGAGTTCCGCGAGGGGCTCACCGCGGTCGTCGGCTGGGACAAGGGGCTGGTGGCGGAGCCCACCTCGACCCAGCGGGCGGCGGGCTTCCTCAGGAGCAACTGGCCGCTCGTCATCCCGATTCCGGTGTTCT
Organism: Gemmatimonadales bacterium; assembly: GCA_050733195.1. GTDB lineage: Bacteria > Gemmatimonadota > Gemmatimonadetes > Gemmatimonadales > GWC2-71-9 > JABFSM01. The sequence continues at coordinate 24,108 of JBOHSH010000020.1, read as the reverse complement.
TCCTGGCCTGGACTCTCTGGCGGCGCCGCGGCCGCGACCCGCGCCGACGGCCGGTCGCGGTGCGCTACGAGCCGCCCGAGAGCCTGACGCCGGCCGAAGCCGGCACGCTGATGGATCACTCCGCCGACATGCGCGACATCACCGCCACCATGGTGGATCTCGCCGTCCGCGGGTTCATCCGCATCGAGGAGACGGAGGAGAAGAAGCTCTTCGGCCTGATCAGCGACCGGGACTACCGGGTGCGCCGCGTCCAGCCGCCCGCGGAATGGGACCGTCTCGCGCCGCACGAGCGGAAGCTCCTCGAGGGCATCTTCGAGGAGAACCCGACTTCTGTGGAGCTCTCCGAGCTGGAGGACGAGTTCTACACCCATCTCGACGGCATCCGCGACGGGATCTTCGACCGCCTCACGGGGAAGGGTCTCTACCACGCCCGGCCGGACAAGGTGCGGGAGCGCTGGATGATAGCCGGCGTTGCGCTCGGAATCCTCATCGCGGCCGGCGGCGGCGCGCTGTTCGCCGCGCGGTTTTCGCTGACGCCGGTGCCGTTCGTCGTCGCCGGGATCCTCACCGCCGTCATCCTCCTGGCCTTCGGGAGCCAGATGCCGGCCCGGTCGGAGCGGGGCACCCGCACGCTCGAGCACGTGCTCGGCTTCGAGGAGTTCCTCCGCCGCGTGGAATCGGAGCACTTCGCCCACGTCGTGAAGACGCCCGAGCTCTTCGACAAGTACCTGCCCTTCGCGATGGCGTTCGGCGTCGAGAAGAAATGGGCGAGGGCGTTCGCGGACATCTACACGCAGTCACCGGCGTGGTACGCGGGGACCGGGCCGGTCACCTCGTTCAATCCGGGTCACTTCTCCAGCCGGCTCGCGGACTTCTCGAGCCGCGCCGGCTCGACGCTGGCGTCGTCGCCGCGAAGCTCGAGCGGATCGGGCTTCAGCGGCGGAGGGTCGTCGGGAGGTGGCGGCGGCGGAGGCGGGGGCGGTGGATTCTGAGACGACGTCCACTCTGCAGGGAGGATCGCGTTGCCGAGCGAACTCGACGTCTGCGCTCTCTACAATCACGAGTGGGAGACGCTCCAGCGGGATCGCGAGGAGCGACAGCTCGTCAACAGCGCCCCCTCCACCACGGAGCTGATCCTCGGCTACGACACCCTGGCGGATCTCCTTCCGCAGATCGAGGCCCGGCTCACCGTCTTCAACGCCTGCCTCCGCTCCCTGGAGCTCGTCGCGCACGGCTCGCCGATCACCTGCAACGACCTGTCCCGCACGGACGTCGGATCCTGGGGGACGGCGCTGAAGACGCTCAACTGGTGTGATCAGGCGGCCATCTACCTCTCGGGCTGCAACACCGGCCTGGCCCGGACTGTGGGCACGACGCCGCAGGTCAACGGGCCGATCGCGAAGCTCCTCGCCGAGGCGATGCCCTTCGACGCATCGGCCTTCCCCCACCGCATCACGGTCTACGGGGCGGCCGGCTACATCAGCGGGTCGAATGCGGCAGGGAATCTGGCCGTCTCGCCGAATTACACCGAGGGCGCGCTGTGCTGGCGAACCGACCACGAGCGCTACGCCAACGCCCGTGCCGCGACGGGTGCGGGAGTGTGGAATGCCTTTCGCAACTGGTGATCCGGCGACCCCGGGCATGGAGGCGCCCGTATGATCCGCGTGACGGTCAGGGAGCGCGCAGCCGGCGGTCTGGTGAAGCAGCTCGATGCCTATCAGGCGCGACTCTTCCTGCGCGAGCTTCGCCGGGTCCGGCTGCTCTGGTTTCTGGGCGGCCCCCGCGGCCGCCCCTACCGGATCTCGCCGGACTGCATCATCGAGGTCCACGACAATGGGCGCGTGACACGCTACGAGCTCTTCGGGCGCTTCGTGCTGCTGCACACCCGCAGCCGGCGGACCTACCAGTTCTACTTCGGCCTCTTGTTGCTCGAGTGGCTCCACGCCTGATCTTTACGGCTGACCCAATCTGCCCGGCAGGTTGAGGTCGCGCAGGCGCGATCGCCCCCGCACGACCTGGACCGCTTCGATGCCGAAGATGCAGATGGTCACCCACCCGAAGCCCATCAGGTATCCCGCGATGACGTCGGATGGGTAGTGCACGCCGAGGTACATCCGCGAGGCGCCGATCGCGAGGATCAGCACGCCCGCCCCGAAGTTGGCCCAGAACCGGAACCATCCCTTCCCGCCCAGCCGCCCCAGCAGATAGCCGACGACGAGATACAGGACCATCGCCGCGGTCGCGTGCCCCGAGGGGAAGGACGCCGACATCGGGCGGGCGAACGGGGTCTGGAGCACGAACAGCTCCGGACGCGGCCGGTCGAAGGTGAGCTTGAGCACGACGTGGATCAGGTTGGCGCCCACCAGGCTCACGAACAGGAGGGCGACGGCGAGCCGGTACCGCATGGCCCAGAGGAAGGCGCCGAGCAGCAGCGCGATGACGACCACCGTGGCGCCGTTGCCGATCGATGTGATCTGGAGGGTGATCCGGTCGAGCCCGGGGGAGGAATGCTGGTTCATCCAGCGCAGCACGCCCTCGTCGAAGCTCTTCGTGCTGCCGGCCATCACCCCTTCGGCCAGCTCACCGAACAGCCAGACGCAGGCGAGCCCGAGCGCCAGGGCGACGAGCAGGAAAAGGCCGAACGCCCGGTACAGTCCGTGGACATGGGGGAGCAGCCATCGGAAGACCCGGACCACCGGCCGCAGCGCCACCCTGAGGAGGTGTGCCAGCGGATGCGGCGGGCTCGAGGCCGCTTGCGTGGGCTTGGTCACGGTCGGCTGGCCGCCGCCGGGAGCCGCGCTACGTCGTCTCCGGCCGGACCGACGCGTTGAGGGCGGCCGAAAGGGCGGCGTCCCCGCTCACGATCGCCTTCCAGGCGAGCTCCTGCCCCTTCCGGTGCCCCTTGCGCGTGAGCTTCAGGCCCTCCGGCGCGATGGTCAGCACCCACGGCTCCCCGTCGATCATGAGCTCGCGCTTGAGCGGCTTCTCCAGCTTGGTTGGCATAGTCCGTATCCGTAAGGGTTCGATCAGGCCGCCACCGTTGCCGCCGCCGCGGCCTCGGGCTGGCGGGGATACTCGATGTACCGCGCGGTCTCGTCCGCCACCTCGCGCCCGTGCATCGCCTCCACAACCGCGAGCGCCGTGTCGATGCCGGCCGCCACGCCGGCGGAGCTGATGATGCCGTCGTCGACGACGCGGACCCCGCGCTCGACGCGGATCGTCGCGTCCAGGCCCGCGAGCAGATCCAGGGCGCCCCAGTGGGTCGTGGCGCGACGCCCCGCGAGCAGGCCGGCGCGCGCCAGAACCAGCGAGCCCGTACACACGGACGCGATCCGCTGCGCCGCCCTGGCGGTCCGGCGGATCCAGTCGAGCACGTCCGGCCGCTCGAGCAGCGGCCGGGTGCCGAAGCCTCCGGGAACGATCAGCAGGTCGATCGCCGGGCTCGTCCCGAAATCGTAATCGGCGAGGACCCGGAGTCCGCCTGTCATGGGATGCCGACGCTGGTGCGATCCATCCGTGACCCTTCCCCGGCTCGAGCGCGTCAATGGTAACCGCGTTCAATCTAGCTTGGGGCGACCGACGACCGGGCGGAGTGGATCCGGAGGGCGGCGCTGCCCCGGAGCCGATGCCGACTTGAGCCCGAATCGCGCTTCGGTAGATTTCCCGCCCCCGACCCCGCGGCCGCCCTGTGCGGCCTCCATTTCGCCCCACCCGGGAGCAACCGTGACGCTTCTCCGTGCCCTGCCGTTCGTCGTTCTCGGCCTCGCCGCCTGCGGCCCGCGCGCGGATCGGCGCCTCGAACGCCTCTCCTCCGGAATCAGCGTGGACAGCACGCTCAAGGTGATGGGTGTGGATCAGGCCAATCGCACCGATGCCTACCTGGTGCAGGGAAAGTCGGTCCAGGCGCTCTACTTTGCGCGCCCCGGCGCCAGCGATTCCGCCGACCTGGCGGACCGGAAGATGTCTCCCGTCGTCGTAATCGACGGGAAAGTCGTGGGCTGGGGCTGGGAGAAGTGGGATTCGCTCGCCGGCGTGTATCAGATTCAGGTGGCGCCGAGAGATAGGGACTAGGGACTGGGGACGAGGGACTGGGGGCTAAACTAGAAGGGCCCGGAACCTTCCGGGCCCTTCAGCTTCCTGGTCCCTAGTCCCTAGCCCCTAGTCCCTCATCAGTCTTCCAACCGCATCCTCTCCACTCGCCGTCCACCGGCTCCGCCGACCGCCGGGTTATAGACGATGAGGGTGACGATGCCCTTCTTGGCCACGTCGCGGAGCGCCGCCTTGAGCTCGGCCTCGGTGCGGACGGGAGTGCCCTCCACGCTCAGGATCACGTCGGGCGTCTGCGTCTCGACCGAGAACAGCACGCCCTGCGCGGGGCCGTCGGGATCGACGGTCTGCACCAGCAGGCCCCGCGCCGTGGCGGGGAGACCGAGCTCGCGCGCGATCTCGTTGTTGAGGGGCGACACCTTCACGCCCAGCCGGTCGATCTCCGCGGCGCCCTGGGCTTCGCCCGGCGAATCCGCCCGGTCCTGGCTCCGCTCGGCCCGCTGCGCTAGCCGTTCCGAGGCCTCGTGCGCCGAGATCAGCTTGACCTGAAAGATCTTTCGGACCCCACCCTTGCGGGCGACCTCGACCTTCACGGTCTCGCCCGGGTGACGGAAGCCGACCGTCTGCTGGAGTTGCGCCGTGTACTCGACGGGGTGTCCGTCGATCGTCACGATAATGTCCCCCTCCTCGAGCCCGGCCCGCTGCGCGGGCGATCCCTCGGAGAAGTTCACGATCCGCACCCCGCGTACGTCCTTCATCCCGACGTACTCGGCGTCCACCTCGCTCGCGTCTTCCACCCGGACGCCGAGCGCGGCGCGCTCCACCCGCCCGGTGCGGACGAGCTGGTCCATCACCTGGCGCGCCAGGTCGATCGGAATCGCGAAGCCGTAGCCCTGGTAGTACCCGGTCTCGCTCGCGATCGCGGAGTTGATGCCGATGACCTCGCCCTTCACGTTGAGCAGCGGGCCGCCCGAGTTGCCCGGGTTGATCGCGGCATCGGTCTGGATGAAGTCCTGGATCGAGCGCTCGCTGCGGCCGGGAAGCTGGAGCTGTCCGCGGCCCTTCGCGCTCACGATTCCGGAGGTGACGGTAAAGGTCAGGTTCTCGCCGAGCGGATTGCCGACCGCGAGGACCCACTCGCCGATCCGCGTGGCGCCGCTCGAGCCGAGCTTGGCGGGCACGAGCCGCGACGCCTCGATCTTGAGCACCGCGACGTCGGTATTGGGGTCGGTGCCGACCACCTTGGCCTCGAAGACCCGGCGGTCGAGCAGCCGCACCGTGACCTTGACCGCGTTGTCGACGACGTGGCTGTTGGTGAGGATGTAGCCGTCGGCCGACACGATGAAGCCGGAGCCCGAGCCCCGCTCGATCCGCGGCCGCTGGTTCCTGGGCGCGGGGAACCCGAAGAAGGGGTCGAACATCCGCTGGCCCCGCTCGGAAGCCTCCTGGCGCCGCTCGGAGGTCACGTAGACCACGCTGGCCCGGACGTTCTCCGTCACATCCGCGAAGGCCTCGCTGAGCGCGGCCAGAGGCTGGGCCGAGTTGAATCGCGCCGGGGCCGACGACTGTGCCGGCGCCGCCGACTGAACCGCCGGGAGCCTGCCGCCGCCGCCCTGCGCCAGGGAATTCATGGGGAGGTCGAGCAGCCCGGCAAAGGTGAGACCCAGCAGGAACGCGAGCCCGACCAGGCCGCCGAACTTGAGCCAATTCAAGGATCTATGCGACATATCCGATTGTCATCCAGGGTTGAACACCGTCAGGCAAATATAGCATTGAATCTAGATGCAGGACCCCGGTCCGTGGTCGCGCCGGCGCGGGCTAGGGTCGAATCCGGAGGGCCAGGAAGGGGACGGTATCGAACCGGAGGTACCGGGTATCCGCGGCCCCGTCGGAGGCGCGATAACCGACCACGTAGTGACTGGCCCCGCCCCGGACTTCGAGCCCATCGGACACGGTCACCGCCAGGAAGAACTCCGAATTCAGGGAGCCGCGGTCCCGGTCACCATACAGAAGCAGCGAACCGCGGGCCGGTTTCAGCGTGACCGCACCAGGCCGCTCCGGACCTCCTGCGACCCCGGCCAGATCGATGTTCGCGCCGAAGGCCAGCCGCCGGAACAGCCGGAGCCGGCCCGAGACCATCAGGTTGAGCCCCCAGACGCTGGGGTCGATCAAGAGCCGGTCCGGGAGCTCGCTCGTGACCGGGCCCTGGTTCCGGTACGACTTCGCGTCGCCCTGGTAGTAGGAAAGCCGGACGCCGGCCGAGAGATCGAGCCGGTTACCGGGCCACGGATGCCATTCCGCGGAGGCTGCCAGACGCCAGGCTGACGACGACCATCCGACGGATCCGTCCACATCGAAGCGCTGGGCCTCCGCGAGCCGCGGGAGTACCGCGAACGCTGTAACCAGGCAGAGTGCCGAGAGTCCGGTCATCCGCCTGGTTCCGGGTTCAGGTGACGCCGCCATCGCTCTCCCATCCCCCTTCCGCCAGCGCCGCCGCCCGAATCGACCCCTTGAGGAAGAGGAGGCGAGTCGGATCGAGCCACGCTCGCTGCGCAAGTCGACGCAGGGCTGCGCCGGCGGCGCGGAGCTCGCGGGTGTATCGCCGGCAGTGATCGCAGCCGAGCAGGTGGAGCCGGATCAGCAGCCGGCGCAGGGCCCCCAGCTCGTCCAGGCGATCGCTCGCGACCAGCGCGGCCACCTCCCTACACGACGGCATCTTCGCTCCCTTCGATCCCCTTCCGCTCCAGGCATTCGCGCAGCCGGTTCCGGGCGCGGAACAGCAGAACTCCGAGGTTATTGCGGGAGACCTCGAGAACCTTACATACCTCCTCGGGTCCCAGTCCTTCGAGCTCCCGCAGGGCAAAGGCAAGCCGCTGTCGATCGGTGAGCCCCGCGAGGCAGTCCTCCAGATGACGAAGTGTCTCCGCGCCGGCCAGGTCTCCTTCAGGTCCCCGCGGCGGCCTGGCCCAGGCGCCCGAGGCATCGAACCGGCTCTCCACCACCGCGTCGATGTCCTCGCTCCCGCTCTCCCGGGCCAGGTCCCGGCGGGTCTCGGCGACTTTCCGGATGAGGATGCCGTAGAGCCAGGTCCCCACCCTGGCCCGGCCGTCGAACTCGTGGCAGCGCCGAACGAACGTGAGAAAAGTCGACTGAACGGCGTCTTCGGCGGCTTCCTCGGGGAGGCCCGCAGCGCGGGCGGCGCGCAGGAGCCGCGGCAGATACTCGCGCACGACTCCTTCGAGCACGTGAGGGGTCCGCGCGCGGATCCCGACTGTGAGCTCGTCGGCCTCTCTCACGACACCACGGAATTGCGCCAGGCGTAAGTTTGGGTCTCCTGGAAGCAAGTATCTGAACAAGCGGGGCTGCCGGATCCGTGCACGACCTCTCCCCCGGGGCTCCAAGGAACTCGCCACCCAAACCGCGAGGCAGGAATGTCGACGCAGCTCTCGAGATCCGCCAGCATCGCTTCCTGGATCGCCCAGCTCGTCGCGGCCGGAATCCTCGGCATGGCCGGCGTCATGAAGTGGATCAGCTCGCCTGACGCCATCCGGCTCTTTCAGGAGCTTGGCGCCGAGCCCTGGGGACGCTATCTCATGGGCAGCGCCGAGCTGCTGACGACGATCCTGCTCCTGGTGCCGCGCGCCGCCGGCCTGGGAGGCCTGGCCGCGATGGGACTCATGACCGGGGCCATCGCGACCCACCTCTTCCGGATCGGAATCGTGTACAACGGCGACGCCAGCCTGTTCCTCATGGCGTTGACGACGTTCGCGGCGGGCCTGGTCGTCACGGTCCTGCGCCGGCGGCGGCCCGCGAAGGTCGGACCGGAGTGATGTAACCCGCGGCCGTTCACCAGGCAAACGGAGGATCGACGTGGCGTTCATCCGCTACCGGAGCCGGGACGAGGTCCCGGCCGAGCACGACGTGCCGGACGACGACCACATCATCCGGATCCACGGCGTGCATCCCGAGACGCTGAGGCAGCACTACGACCTTTACCGCGAGCTGATGCACGGCCCGGGGCCGCTGACCCGGCTTCAGCGGGAGCTGATCGCGGTAGTCGTCTCGGCGACCAATGGGTGCCACTACTGAATCGTCCATCACGGAGCCGGGCTCCGTGCGCTGCTCCGGGGGAGCGGCAGCCACGTAGACGGGATCGGGGCGCTTCTGGACGCGCTGGTCGGCGACTACCGGCGGGCGAACCTGGCTCCGGGAGATCGGGTCATGCTCGACTACGCCGTCAAGCTCACCCGCACGCCGGACCGGATCGGGATGGAGGACATCGAGAGTCTCCGGGGATCGGGGTTCGACGATCGCGCGATCCACGATATCTGTGCCATTACTGCCTACTACGCCTTCGTCAACCGGATCGCGGACGGCCTCGGGGTGGAGCTCGAGCCCCGGCTCCGGGGCGCGTGAGATCCGAAGCGGGCCGGCGAGCGTTCTCTGGGTGATGGGGTTCCACCCTGACCGAAGGCGCGTGAGCTCGAGCCCGCCCGCCGGCCCTCCCCGCCCCGGCCCGATGTCGGAGGCGCGGGAAGCCCACATCCGGGCGCGGCTCGCCGCGCGGGATGAGCGGGCCCTGAGCGAGCTGGTGGAGCTCTGCTCGCCGTGGCTGCTCGGACTGGCGGAGGCCATGTTGCAGGATTCCGACGAGGCGGAAGACGTGGTCCTGGAGACGTTCCGCGCGGCCTGGGAGCGGCTACCTGCCGCCGGCGAAGGCCGCCGCGGGCTGATGCCCTGGCTGCTTCACATCGCCCGGAACCGCGCGATCGACCGGCTCCGTGCCCGGCGCAGGCGGCTCCGGCTCCGGGAGCGGCTCGGTCTGGCCTCCCGCACGGCCGCGCCGGCCGTTGAGCCGAACGAGGCGGCCCATCCCGGCTGGCACGTTCACACGATGGTGCACCAGGCACTGTCGGAGCTGCCCCGGGAGCAGCTCCAGGCGGTGCGACTGGCCTACTTCGAGGGCCGGACCCATGCCGAGATTGCCGCGCGCCTGGCGCTTCCGCTCGGCACCGTGAAGACCCGGCTCCGGCTCGGCCTGGGACGCCTGCGCGGCTCGCTGGCGCCGCTCGCGGACTGGGTTCCATGACGGCGCACGACTGGTTCGTCGAGCACCGGCTCGACTATGCCGCGAGGGCGCTGGAGCCGAGGGAGGAAGCGCTCTTCCGGGATCACCTAACCCGCTGCGCGGAATGCCGCGAGGCGCTCGCGGCCATCGAGCACGATCTCGCCTGGCTTCCCGCCGGGGTCGACCCGGTGGCCCCGCGGCCCGGCTTCACCCGCCGGGTCGTCGAGGAGATCGCCGGATCGGCGCGCTGGTCGCGCCGGATCTGGCCCGCGGTGGCCGCGGCGGCGCTGCTGCTGGCGGCGGTCGGTGCGTTTCGGAGCCGGCAGGTCATCGACGGGCTCGAGCGGGAGTTGGCCTCGAGCGGGCGTGCGCTCCTGGCCACCCGCGACACGCTCGGGGTCGTGCTCCGCTCCGACCGGGTGGTGCAGACCGCGGTCGAGGTCGGCGGCAGGCGCGGCGGGCTCATGATCTTCGAAGACCAGACCACGCACCGGTGGAAGGTGGTGGTCCATGGAATCCCGGCGGCGCCGGCGGGCCGCCGCTACAGCTTCTGGTTCATCACCGGCGACGGCATGGTGCACGGCAGGGAGATCGTCGTGGACGAGCGCCGGCCCGCCATCTTCATCCTCGACATGCCTCCGGGCGCCCGGCTCATCAAGGGATGCGCCATCACCCTCGAGCCGAGGGACGGCGATCCGCGCACGCCCCGGGGACCGGAGCTCGCCCACCTGGAGCTCTGAATCCGCGACCGGATTCCGGGCGAGAGATCCAGTCACGCAGTCGAGTCGTTCTCTTCGCGACCTCAATCGTCTGGAGCTCGCGATGACTCGAATTCGACTCGGCTTGATCCCGCTCCTCCTGGCCGCCTGCTCGGAAGCGGCCCGCGTTCCCACCGGCACCGATCCCGCCGGCCCGGACCTCTCGGTAGGAGGAGGGGAGGGCCCGGGCGCGGTGTTCATTCTCAACAACTCCGCCGCCGCCAACGCGGTCATGGTCTTTCCCCGCGCGGCCGACGGGAGCCTCGGGGCGCCGGCCGCGTATCCCACCGGCGGCGCCGGAAGCGGGGGCGGGTTAGGAAACCAGGGAGCGCTCGCGCTGGTGCGCGGCGGCCGGCTCCTCTACGTGGTGAACGCAGGGTCCGATCAGGTCTCCGCGTTCCGGGTGACCGGCAGCGCCATCTCGCTCATCGGAACCGTGCCGTCGGGAGGCGACCTGCCCATCTCGCTCGCGGTCTCCGGAGATCTCCTCTACGTGCTCAACGACGGAGGTGCCCCGAACGTCACCGGCTTCCGCATCGCCCCGGACGGTGGGCTCGCCGCCATCCCGGGCTCGACCCGGCCCCTCTCGGCGGCGGTTCCCGATGCCGCCCAGGTCGGGTTCTCCTCCGACGGGACCCGGCTCGTGGTCACCGAAAAGGCCACCAACAGCATCGTCACCTGGCCGGTGCTCGCCGACGGGACCCTCGGCGCCGCGTCGGTGCAGCCCTCGGCCGGACCGACACCCTTCGGCTTCGACTTCGACGGCCGCGGAACCCTGATCACGTCGGAGGCGTTCGGCGGGGCGCCGAATGCGAGCGTGCTCTCGAGCTACCGCCCGAGCGGAGCCGGATGGGCGGCGGTGTCGCCGCTCGTGGCGACGACCGAGACCGCCGCGTGCTGGGTCGTCGTCACGCCGAACGGCCGGTTCGCCTACACGACCAACACCGGCTCGGCGAGCGTCTCGGGCTTCGCGGTGGGACACGACGGGAGCCTGACCCTGCTCACGCCCGGCGGGGTGACCGGCGCCACGAGCGCCGGGCCCATCGATGCGGACATCAGTGTGAACGGGAGGTTCCTCTACACGCTCAACGGTGCGGGTGGAACAATCTCGGCGTTCCGGATCGAGTCGGACGGCGGGCTGACCCCGGTCGGCACGACGTCGGGGATTCCTGCGGGAGCGAACGGGCTGGTGGCGAGATAGACGGGCAGACGGGCAGACGGGCGGACGGACAGGATGCCAGGTGCCCTGTCCGTCTGTCCGTCTGTCCGTCTGTATGCCGTTGCCCGGGTTATCGCCCGATGCTACTGTCCGCGCCATGCAGAAGATCAAAGGGGCGGTCCTCAAGTCCCGCATCGCCTTCGTCAAGGAGCGCTTCGGTGAGGAGGCCATGCGGCAGGTGCTGGCGAGCCTTCCCGCCGACGACCAGCAGAAGCTGAAATCGATTCTGACGATCGGCTGGTACCCGTTCGACACGGGTAGGCGGCTCGACGAGGCCATCGTCGCCATGTGCGGCAAGGGCGACACCGCGCTCTTCCGGCAGCTCGGGGCCACCTCGGCCGCGAAGAACCTCTCGACGCTCCAGAAGAGCTTTCTCACGCCGGGAGATCCGCACGCCTTCCTGGGGAAGGCCGGCACGATCTACGCGCTCTACTATGAGACCGGGCGACGCGAGTACCAGCGCACGGGGACCCACAGCGGCGTCCTCACGACCTACGATGCCAACACCTTCAGCGTGCACGACTGCCAGACCGTGATCGGCTGGTACGAGAAGGCCCTCGAGATGTGCGGGGCGAAGCACGTCCGCATCGTCGAGGAGGAATGCCGGGCCACGGGCGGCGCCACCTGCCGGTACGCCGTGTCGTGGAGCCCGTAGCCCGGCCGCGACCGCTCGCCTAGCTCTTCTTGTTCTCGTCCACGATCTCGTAGTCGGCCTCGACCACGTCTTCCTTCTTCTCTCCCCCGCCGGGTTCCCCGGCGGGGGCCTCGGCACCGGGCTCCGCGCCAACACCGGCCGTCGTCGCCGACTGGTAGAGCGACGCCCCCGCCGCCGAGTACGCGCTGTTGAGCTCGTTGAGCGCCGTCTTGATCCCCGCCGGATCGCCGGCGCGCAGCGCCTGCCGGCCCGCCTCGACCGCGGCGTCGAGCCGCGACTTCACGTCGGGCGCCAGGCGGTCCACCCACTCCTTGCTGTCCTTCTCGACCTTGTAGACCAGCCCGTCGAGCTGGTTCCGCGCCTCGATCGACTCCCGCCGCTCCTGATCCTCCTTGGCGTGGAGCTCGGCCGCCTTCACCATCTTGTCGATCTCGGCGTCCGAGAGCCCGCTCGAGGCCTCGATGCGGATCTTCTGCTCCTTGCCCGTCGCCTTGTCCTTGGCCGACACGTGCAGGATGCCGTTGGCGTCGATGTCGAACGTCACCTCGACCTGCGGCATGCCGCGCGGAGCCGGCGGGATGCCGGTGAGCTGGAACTTCCCGATGGTCCGGTTGTCCACCGCCATCTGGCGCTCGCCCTGCAGTACGTGGATCTCGACCGTGGTCTGGTTGTCCTCCGCGGTGGAGAACACCTCCGACTTCTTGGTCGGGATCGTGGTGTTTCGGGTGATGAGCACCGTGGTCACCCCGCCCAGCGTCTCGATGCCGAGCGAGAGCGGCGTCACGTCGAGGAGCAGCACGTCCTTCACCTCGCCGCCCAGCACGCCGCCCTGGATCGCCGCGCCGATCGCCACGACCTCATCGGGGTTCACCGAGCGGTTGGGCTCCTTGCCGAAGAAGTCCTTGACGATCTGCTGGACCTTGGGAATGCGCGTCGAGCCGCCCACCAGGATCACCTCGTCGATCCGCTTGGGATCGAGCCCGGCGTCCTTGAGCGCCTGCTGCATCGGCGGAATGGTGCGCTGAATCAGGTCGTCGACGAGCTGCTCGAACTTGGCCCGGGTGAGGCTCAGGTTGAGGTGCTTCGGCCCCGACTGGTCCGCCGTGATGAACGGCAGGTTGATGTCGGTCTGCTGGGTGCTCGACAGCTCCATCTTGGCCTTCTCCGCGGCCTCTTTGAGCCGCTGGAGCGCCATCGGGTCCTTCGAGAGATCGATCCCCTGATCCTTCTTGAACTCGGCCACCAGCCATTCGATGAGCCGCTGGTCGAAGTCGTCGCCGCCCAGGTGGGTGTCGCCGTTGGTGCTCTTCACCTCGAAGACGCCCTCGGCCAGCTCGAGGACCGAGATGTCGTAGGTGCCGCCGCCCAGATCGAAGACCGCGACCTTCTCTTCCTTCTTCTTGTCGAGCCCGTAGGCCAGCGCCGCGGCCGTCGGCTCGTTGATGATCCGGAGCACCTCGAGCCCCGCGATCTTGCCGGCGTCCTTGGTGGCCTGCCGCTGCGCGTCGTTGAAGTACGCGGGCACCGTGATGACCGCCTTCTCGACCGAGTAGCCGAGGTAGTCTTCCGCGGTCTGTTTCATCTTCTGGAGGATCATCGCCGAGATCTCGGGAGGGGTGTACTTCTTTCCCGCGATCTCCACCGCCGCGAGCCCGTTGGGACCCGCCTCGACCTTGTAGGGAACCCGCTTCACCTCCTCCGTGATCTCGTTCATGCGGCGGCCCATGAACCGCTTGATGGAGAAGATGGTCTGCTTCGGGTTGGTGACCGCCTGGCGCTTGGCCACCTGGCCCACCAGCCGCTCGCCGTCCTTCGTGAACGCCACCACCGACGGTGTGGTACGGCCGCCTTCGGCGTTGGGGATCACGACCGGGTCGCCGCCTTCCATGACCGCCACGACGGAGTTCGTGGTGCCGAGGTCGATGCCGATAATCTTGCTTGCCATGTCCGCAGTCCCGCGTTGAGGGCGCTAGGGAGCTAGGGAGCTAGGAGCTAGGGAGCTAGGCCCCTCCCTCCCCCGGGTCATCAGTGTGGGGGATTAGGCAACGGACATACCGCGTTTTTCTGCCATTCTGGCAGGAAATGGCAGAGACCGTCCCCGTTCTCCGTTCCCCGTTTCCCCGTTTCCCCGTTCCCCGTTTCCCCGTTCCCCGACAAGAAAAGCCCTCGCAGCCCAACCGGAAGAGGAGGTCGTGGTTCAGACGTCCCGGTTGAACTGCGAGGGCGAACGGGCCCGGTCGGGCGAACGGCGGTTTTAGTCGACCGGCCCGGTTGCAGCCAGAAGCCCCGCGGTGCTGCTCCCCACCAACTTGCCCACCCAACGTCGCCGAGCGAGGCTCAGGCCACCCAGTGAGCGACGAACCGTCCCGACCAGGTCCTGGGCGATCCGGTTCTTCACGACGTGGTCGGCGACCACGCCGGAATCGACCAGCCGGAGACGGGGATAATCCCGGTCGTCGACCAGGGCGATGATCTTGAGGAACGGATGCTGCTGCTTGAAGCGCCGGATCACGAGCTCCGCGTCCATGCCCGGTCTGGAGACGTCGAGGATACAGAGATCTACTTCGGTTTCTCCGAGCGTCGCGATGCCCCTCCACCACTCGCTGCACGCCGCCGCCACCTCGAAATCAGGCTCCGCCTCGATCAGCGATTGGAGTCCGCCGAGCGCGCTTTCGTGCGCGACCACCAGGATGCGGGTATTCATCGCGGGCCCGGCCAGGAGAACCCCGAATACCGGTGCCCGTACCGGCGGCGCTCGGGCCGCGCGGAGGAGATGAATTCGAGAACCTGCCGCACCGCCTCTTCGAACGAGTAGCCGCAGCGCTCCTGGAGCTTCGCCGCCAGACGATCGTTCATGCCGGCGATGTCGTCGAGATCGGACGATGTGAGCAGGCTCCAGCGGCGCTGGACGCTGTCACGATACTGCAGCCATCGGCCCTGCATGGGATCGAGTCTCACGAACCACCTCGGCAACGGCTGGACGCATTTGCGGGACCGGGGATGACTCCCATCCGCATCCGCAATCTGTCTCCCGCCGGTGCGGCCGGCTATCGGGACCATTCGGGATTCGTAAGGAGTTTCCCGCCCTCTGGAGTCGGGAGGAAGGGCGGCCGACTGTGGAGAAGCGGGATATCCGTGTGGAAGTGCCGCGGAACCGGTCAGGCGTCGCGGAGCCAGCCTCGCTCGAGCGCGTACCGGACGATTCCGGCCCGGGAAGTGATCTGGAGCTTCTCCAGCGAGCGTGCCTTGTGGGTCTCGACCGTCTTCACGCTCACCTCGAGCCGCTGGGCGATCTCCTTGTTGCTGTGGCCCAGCCCGATGAGCCGCACGACTTCCTCTTCGCGGGGTGTGAGCTGGGCCCGCGCCGATTCGTCGTGACTCGGGCGCCGGAAGAGGCCCTGCACGACCTCGGGCGGGAAGCCCGGATCGAGATAGGTCCCGCCGGTGGCCACCACCCGGATGGCGCGGAGCAGCTCCTGGCCGGCGCTCCGCTTGAGGGCGTAGCCCCGGGCGCCCGCGGCGAACATCTCCCGGAGGTAGCTGGGCTCCTCGTGGGCCGAGAGCGCGAGGCAGCGGAGCTCGGGATCCGCCGCCATCATCTCCTGCACGACTCGGGCACCCTTGAGCCCCGGGAGACCCACATCCACGACGGCCAGGGCGGGCCGATTCTGGGTGAGCAGCCGCATGGCCTCGCGGCCATCCCCGGCCTCGCCCAGGACTTCCATATCGGGCTGGGTGTCGAGGAGCGCCCGCAGACCCTCGCGCACGACGCGATGGTCCTCGACCAGGAGAATGCCGAGCTTAGCCACGGACGAAAGCCCCGGACATTGGTGAAAGGGGGACTCGTGCAATGATACTCGTTCCCCCGCCCGGCGCCGACTCAATGGACAATGCTCCCCCGAGCATGGCCACCCGCTCCCGCATCCCGGTCAGGCCGGTGGGAGGGCCGCTGGCGAGGAGCGGGATCCGGTCCGGCTCGAAGCCCTGGCCGTCGTCCTCCACGACGAGCTGCACCCTATCCGCCGAGCGCTCGAGCACGATGCTCAGCTTCGCGGCGCGGGCGTGCTTGAGCACGTTGGTGATCGACTCCTGCGCCACCCGGTAGAGGGCCGTCTCGATGTCGAGCGGCGCGCGGCCCAGCTCCCATCCCGTGGCGATGAAGTCCACCTCCATGGCGCCTTCGCGGCCCAGCTGGTCCGTCAGATCCCGAATGGCGCTTTCGAGCCCATGCTGGTCCAGCGCGCTGGGACGGAGTTGCAGGGTGACCCCCGCGAGGTGTTTGGCCATCTCGCGCGCCTGATGCTCCAGGTGTCCGATGATCTCGAGCGCCTCCGGCGTGTGACCGCAGCTCTGCCGCAGGGCTTCCAGGCCGAGCAGGAACGCGGTCACGTGCTGGCCGGTCTCGTCGTGAATCTCGAGCGCCAGGCGATGCCGCTCGCGCTCTTCGATGTCCAGGACCCGGTGGAAGTGCTCCCGACGGAAGCTTTCTTCCTCCACCCGCCCGGTCTCGTCCTCGATCGCCAGGAGCAGCAAGCCCCTGCCTCCGTTCACGGCGGGCAGGGCGCGCGCGGTCATCCGCAGGTGGCGGAGGCCCTTGCCGGGGATCTCGACCGGGATTTTCTGGTCCGCCATCGGGATGCCCCGAAGCGCCAGATTGGTGAGCGGCTGACGCAGCTCGGGCATGCGCCAATGCGGGCCGAGGTCGTCGATCCGGCCGCCGATGGTATCGGCCGGCGACAGGCCCGAGAGCTCGTAGAAGACGGAGTTCACCGACTGAATGATCAGGTCCTCGTCGAGGACGACGAGCGGCTGGCTCACCGCCTCGGCGATGACCTTCGTGTTCAGGGACAGCAGGTCGTTCCTCGAAGCAGGCACCTCCTCGATGGCCGACGGCCGTCCGAAACCTGAGCCCTGGGGGGGGACCTGTGAGGGAGTCGGGGAGGGGGGAGGCGCGGCCCGGGCCTTGTGCTTGCCTGCTTTGTTCGAGGCCCGGGCAGTGCGCTTCCTGGGTGCCATGGCACGTCGCCGAGGGCGGAATACCCTGGAGTCGTCCTCCTCGCTCGAACGTGGCCGTGGATGGACGGGGTGTCAAGCGAAGATCGATTCCTGGCGGCGGGACCAGCTTCGCTCTGGCGGCATCGCCGCCACGGCGTAGATTCGCCTCAGGATGACCGCCCCCGCCCCCCCTCCAGCCGCCCGGGGCAATGTCTCCGTGAGCGAGCCGATTCCGTATCCCAAGCCTGCCGACGAGGACCTCGACTTCTTCGGCCTGACCCACCGCGGTCATGTCCGGAAGGAGAATCAGGACCACTTCCTCATCTGCACGCTCCACAAGATCATGCTGGTCCGCTCGACCAGCCTTCCCAACCCCGAGCTGCTCGAGATGCCGAGCCAGCGCCTCGCGTCGTTTTCCATGGTGGCGGACGGGGCGGGCGGATTGTCCGGAGGGGAGACGGCGAGCCGGGCCGCGGTGGAGGCGATCGCGTCCTACGTCACCGACACGATGCGCACCTTCTACCGCTCGGATACGACGGATGACGAGGTCTTCCTTGCCGCCCTCACCGAGGCGGCGGATCGCTCCCACGACGCCGTGGTCCGGCGGGCAGAGGAGAGCGGCGACCCTAAGGGGATGGCGACCACCCTCACCCTGCTGCTGGGCGTCTGGCCCCATCTCTACATCCTGCAAATCGGCGACAGCCGCTACTACCGGCTTCGCGGCGGCGAGCTCACCCAGCTCACCCGCGATCAGACCATGGCCCAGGACCTGGTCGACTCGGGCATCCTCCCCAAGGCCAACGTAAAGCGGAGCCCGTTCGCCCACGTGCTCTCGAGCTCACTCGGCGGCACCAATCGGCCCGAGGTCACCCGGAACGACATTCACCCCGGCGACATCCAGCTGCTCTGCACCGACGGGCTCACCAAACACGTCTCCGACGAGCGGATCAAGGAAGTGCTCTCGACCCTGACCTCGTCCGAGCAGGCGTGCCGGACCCTCATCGACGACGCGCTCGCGGAGGGCGGGAGCGACAACGTCACCGTCGTCGTGCTCCGGGTGAAGAGGCCGCTCAAAGCAGAAGCCTAACCGTCAACCGTCATCTCTCCGCCTCCAACCCCGCCGTCAGCGCCTTCTCGATCCTCGCCCGGCTCTCCTCCAGGTGGGCCCGTGTATAGGCATCGAGCGCCGCGCCACCGGCGAGCGCGGTGCCCAGCCGCCGATTCAGATCCCTGAGCTGCATCCGCGCCACCGCGCGAGCGTCCGCGGGCGTCCGCTCGGCCGGCTTCACGATGATCTGGCCCATCTGATCGAGATGGGCCCGCTGCAGGTCGCGCCGCACGGCGTTGATCGACCTGGGTGCCGGCGCGAGTGCCTCGCTCCAGATCGCGCGGGTGAGCCCGCCCATCAGCTCGGGGATCGTGACGATGTTCACGGCGCCGTACTTGGTCTCCCCGTCACGGATTCGCGCGAGCCGGAACGGGCTCAGCAGCTGCCCCATCACCGCGCTCTGGAAGCCGAGGACCTGCTCGTGATAGGGGTAGTCGAGCCGGCCGTTGATGGTGGTGGTGGAGCCCCAGTGCAGCCAGCGGTTGGACCCCAGCCGCTGAAGTACGGAGGGCGGCAGAGTCAGCGCGTCTTCGGCAAAGACCCGCGACACGATCAGGTCGAGGGCCTCGCGCTGCCTGGCCTTCGGCACGTTCACGAACGGGAGCCGCCCGTTCGGATCGCCCACGTGATCGCGGTTGATGTACTGGCCGCCGAGGTACTTGACCGCCGGCGCCACCGCCTGCGCGTACTGGCCCATCAGCGCACTGAAGCTGACGGTGAGCCGGTTGTAGGGGACGTTGTCGGTGAGCGTGTTCGGCTCGAGGCTCCGGAGCAGGCCGGCGATGAGCGCGGTGCGCTCCTTCCCCCAGGCCAGCGGGTCGTCGCCCAGGTCGAACGTGTTGATGCTCGGATCGAGGGCGCCCGGGCCGCCGGATTCCGCGTTGGTGCCGAAGAGGTGCCTCTGGTCGGCCACCTCGCGCGCGAGGGCCGCCGCGCGGGCCGCGTCGGGAGTGTAGGCGTAGGAGATGGCCCACCGGTCGTACGACCCGACGCCCGGCGTGTAGTAGGCGCCGTTGGTCTGGCCGCGCGGGGCCAGGTTCACCGTCGGGTACTCCATCACCGAGCTGTAGACGCCGTTCTCCGTGGCCCAGGCCCGGTCGTGGAGCTTCGCGACCGGTGTGCTCGCCGAGGAGCGGAAGTTGTGCTGCAGCCCGAGCGTGTGGCCGACCTCGTGCATCACCACCCACTTGACCGCCTGGTTCACGAACGGCGCCGGCACCGGATCGTTCGGACCGATCTCCCCGCGGGCCACGAGCGCGGCCTGCAGGAGGCCTCCCTGCGCCTGGAACGCGTTCGCGAAGCCCGCCAGCTCGAGCCGGTCGTCGTCGGGCGGCGCGTAGACGCCGACGCCGAGCGCCTGCTCGAACGCCTCCGCGGCGCCGGCCGGACCGGCGAGGCTCCGCCAGCTCGAGCGGAAGCCGAGGAACATGTTCGACTCGAAGAGGATGTCGGCGTCGAGCACCTCGCCCGTCCGTGGGTCGACGGTGGAAGGCCCGATCGCGCCGTAGCCCGGCTGGTCGGAGACGTTCCAGCGGAGTGTGGCGAAGCGGATGTCTTCCGGGTCGGCGTCCGGGGGGAGATCGATCGCGCGGATCGCGCCGACCCACCCCGCGGCTTCGAACGCCGCATTCCACGCCTCGACCCCGTCCTTGAACGGCTGGCGGTACTCCTCCGGAACATTCGGATCGATGTAGTAGGTGATGGGCTGCCCGGGCCGCCACTTGTCGCCGGCCCGCTCACCCGGCTCGAGCCGCCAGCGGTTCACCATGCGGATGAAGGCGGCCGAGTCTTCCTGCGCGAAGTTCTTGTGGACCGTCCAGAAGTTGCCGACCCGGTCGTCCCCGTGCCGCGGCGTCATCGGCTGCGCCGGCAGCGCCGCCAGCGTGTAGTGGATCGACACGCCGATGTACCGGCCGTCCGGCACCGAAGGCCAGCTCACCGGCTCCGCGGGACGGAACGTGAGCTTGGTGCGGACGTTGACGTTCTCCGGGAAGGCCTTCACCGACTCGAGCCAGCTCCGCTGCCGGTCGAAGGTCGCCTGGCCCGGGCGCCCCGGCGTCGTGGACACCGCGAACCGGATGGCCTGGCCGATCCCCGAGAGATCGGAGATGAACCAGTTGGCGACGTCGATGACCGCGGCCGAGTCCTCCCGGAACGACTCGATTCGCGCCTGCTCCAGGACCGAGGTCCCGAAGGTGAGCTCAACCGCCTTCGTGGCGGCGGCGTCACCCGGCGCGTTGAAGCGGTGCGGCTTCTGCACCAGGAAGATCTGGTCGCCGTGCCGCTCGAGCGCCACGATGTTGCCCTCGAACAGGTTGAGCATCGTGCCGCCGTAGAGCCCGGCGGCCCCGACCCCCTGGGCGAGCTTCATCTCCATCAGGAAGTCCGCTCCCAGCCGCTCCCGCGGGATCGCGAGAAACAGCTTGTCGTCCTTCTGGTAGGTGTCGAGGAAGCCCTTCCGGACGACCGCGTCTTTGGTGAGCTCCGCGAACGGGCGGAGGGCCCCGGCGGGCCGCTGGGCCCCGGCGGGCGGCGCGCCGGCCTGGGGCTGAGCCGGCTGTTGGGCGGCGAGCAGCGCCGGGGCCGCCAGCGCCGCCAGAATGGCGAAGGTGCGGGTCATGAAGGACTCCTGTCAGACGGACGGACGGGCAGACGGACAGACGGCCAGTTGCAATACGGTGGGAGCGGGGCGGGGGATTCCCCAACCTCAGCTCCCCAGTTCCCCAGCTCCCCAGCTCCCCAGCTCCCTAGCTCCCTAGTCCCTAGTCCCCAGTCCCTAGCTCCCTACGGCATCACCGCCCTCCCGCCCTCCCTCGTCGCGTCGATCATGAAGGCGTAGCGGTAGGCGATCTCCTTGAGCCGGTCGTACCGGCCGGAAGAGCCTCCGTGGCCGCCACCCATGTTCGTCTTGAAGTAGAGCGGGTTCTGGTCGGTCTTGGTGCTGCGGAGCCTCGCCACCCACTTGGCCGGCTCGAAGTACATCACCTGCGAGTCGTTGAGTGACGTGGTCACGAGCAACCAGGGATAGTCCTTCGCCGCCACGTTGTCGTAGGGCGAATAGCTCTTCATGTAGGCGTAGTGCTCCGCGATCCTGGGGTTCCCCCACTGCTCCCACTCCTGCGCGGTGAGCGGCAGCGAGGCGTCGAGCATCGTGTTGATCACGTCCACGAAGGGCACGTCCGCCACGATCGCCCGGAAGAGCTCGGGGCGCAGGTTCGCAATCGCCCCCATGAGGAGTCCGCCCGCGCTGCCGCCGTTGGCCACGAGCTTGCCCGGCGAGGTGTAGCGCTCCTTCACGAGGTGGTCGGCCACGTCGATGAAGTCGTGGAACGTGTTCTTCTTGTTCAGCATCTTGCCGTCATCGTACCACTTGCGCCCCATCTCCTGGCCGCCGCGCACGTGGGCGATGGCATAGCCGAACCCCCTGTTCACCAGGCTCAGCACGTTGGAGTTGAAGCCGGGCTCCGTCGTGGCGCCGTACGACCCGTAGGCGTAGAGCAGGAACGGCCGGCTGCCGTCCTGCGCGAAGCCCCTGGGCAGCAGCATGGAGACGGGCACCCGGACGCCGTCCCGGGCCGTGACCATGAACCGCCGCACCTCGTAGCGCGCCGGGTCGAAGCCGCTCGGAATCTCCTGCCGCTTCTTGAGCTCGCGGGTCCGCTTCGTCAGGTCGTAGTCGTAGACGCTGCTCGGCGTGGTGAACGACGCGTAGCTGAAGCGGTACGTGGTGGCGTCGTAGTCCTCGTTGGACGAGGGGAAGACGGCGTACGCCGCCTCCGGGAAGGTGATGAAGTGGCTGGCGCCGCTCTGGTTGTCGACGACCCGAAGCCGCCGCAGCCCGGCGGCCCGCTCCGCCACCACCGTGTAGCGGCGGGTGACGTCGAGGAACTCGATGAAGACCGAGTCACTCGCCGGCAGCCAGTCCCGCCAGGCGGCGGGTGAGGCGTCGGTCTCCGGCGTCTTCACGATCCGGAAGTTGGTCGCGCCGTCGTTGGTGTGGATCAGGAAGGCGCCGTCGATGTGAACGACCGAGTACTCGACGCCGGGGCGGCGCGCCGCGAGGATCCGGGGCGGGGCCGTCGGGTTCGCCGTCGGGATGACCCGCCACTCCGAGGAGGTGAAGCCGTCCGCCGGGATGAAGACGTACTTCCCGCTCTTCGACCGGAAGACCGAGACGTTGTTGAGCACGTTGTCTTCCTGGAACACCTTCACGTCGGCGCTGCGCGGCTGGCCGAGCGCGTGACGCCAGACGGCGTTACCCCGCTTGGCGGAGTCCGGCGTCATGTAGAAGAAGGTGCGGTTGTCCTCCGCCCAGGCGAGGCCGTTCCACACCTTGTCGAGCACATCCGGCAGGAGCGTGCCGGTGCGGAGGTCCTTGACGTAGAGCGTGTAGTCCCGGAACGCCGTGGTGTCGGCGAGATAGAGGAGCAGGTTGCCGTCGGGGCTCACGCTTACCCCGCCGAGCGCGTAGAACTTCTTGCCGGCGGCGAGCGCGTTGACGTCGAGCATGATCTCTTCCGGCGCCTCGAGGGTGCCCTTCTTCCGGCAGAGGATCTGGTAGGACTTCCCCTGCTCGGTGCGCGAGTAGTACCAGTACCCGCCCTCCCGGTAGGGCACCGAGAGGTCGGTCTCCTTGATCCGGCCGAGCATCTCGCGATAGAGCGTGTCCTGGAGCCCCTCGGTGTGCTTCATCCCCGCCGCGGTCCAGGCGTTCTCCGCCTCGAGGTACTTGATCACCTCGGGGTTGGTCTTTTCCCGAAGCCAGAAGTAGTTGTCGACCCGAACTTCGCCGTGCAGGGTGTCCACCTTGGGCTTCTTCGCAGCTGCGGGCGGGCCGGCCGGCACGGTCGCCGTGGCGCCCACCTGCGCCGAGCCGGAGACCGGGAAAGCCAGGAGCAGGGCGACCGCGCCAAGCGGCAAGGAACGACGGATCATGGCTCGAAATCCTCCAGGGAAACGTGGTCCCGCGCCGGTGCCGTCATGCGGGACCGGACGGGCCGTGAAGATCGTGTTGTCGGGAGCGGAGCGCCAGCACAGGCGCCGCCACAGCTATTGACGTACCCCGCGTCCAAAAGGTTGCCACTCAGAACTCAGAACTCAGAACCCAGAACCCAGAACCCCTAATACCTCCAGCTGAGCGTATCCGCTCCCGCCGGGTGATTCCGCCGGATCTGGTCCATGATCCGGGGGATGAACATCTGGTGATACCGGAGCCGGGAAAGGGCATTGGGCCGGGTCTGGTCGCCGTTCCAGCAATGCTCGGCACGGTCACCGTAGTCCACTTCGGCGTCGGCCGGAGGATCCTTGGCTTCCCTGAGGAACTCCTCCACCAGATACACGGCGTTGTTGAGATAGTAGTTGTCCATGTCCCCCACGTAGATCTTGAGCTTCCCGCGAAGACGGGGTCCCAGCGCCTTCCAGTCGCGCTTGAGGATATGCGACAGGTCGTAGTGCTCCCGCCAGTACTCGGCGACCGAGCGGTCGATCTCTCCCGTCAGCTTGTCCCAGATCGGCTTGGGGTAGCCGTCCGGCCCCACCGGGGAGTAGACCGCCTGCCAGATGTCCCACTGGTCGCCCGACCGGCCGCGGCTGCCGAGCGCGAGCTCCCGATGGTTCATCTCCTGGAGCGTCGCGTCGACCTGCCCGAGCCAGTTGCGGTGGCCCGGCCGGGGCGTCCGCTTCCACCGGCTGTCGAGGTAGTACGCGTTCCGGTCCTTGTAGAGGTCGACGATCGTGTAGGCGCGGAAGTCGATCGGATCGGGGCAGGCGACCCAGGCGCCGTTGAACTCGTCGGGATAGAAGACCTGTACCGCCATCGCCTCCCATCCCCCGGTCGAGCCCCCGTAGGTGAACCGGGCCCAGCCCTGGCCGATCCCCCGGTACTTCCGCTCGATGTGCGGGATGAGCTCCCGCATGATCGCGTCGCCGTAGGGACCGTTGTTGGCCGAGTTCACGGCGTACGAGTCGTCGTAATACGGTGTCGGGTGCTGAATCTCGATCAGGAGCACGCGCGGAAACCCCGGGCCGGTCCAGTCGCGGTAGAACTGGTGGGCGTGCTCCTGCTGGATGCGGTTGTAGCAGTCGAGCCGGAACCGCGCACTGTGCTCGCAGGGCACGGTGGAGTCGGGCGGCTCCGGCCGGAAGCCCCCCATGTCCGCCGGGAAGTGGCCGTGGTTCACGACGAGCGGATAGCGCGCGGCCGGGTGCTCGTCGAACCCCTCCGGCAGCAGCACGTGCGCTCCCAGGTACATCGGCCGG
>JBOHSH010000019.1:0-5133 GCA_050733195.1 Gemmatimonadales bacterium | reverse complement strand
GGGCCGCCCGACCGGCCACTCGGGGAGTGACGTGATGCGCCGCTTGCTCGTGCTCCTGGGCGCGCTGTTGCCGCCGAGGGCCCAGGCTCAGGATCTAACGGGTATTTGGATCGACCCGCGAGGCAATCCGATCGAGATCTCGGAGACCGCGGGCGCGCTCACGCTCCGCTCCGCGGGTCGGACCTACGAGGGAACCCGGTCCGGCGGCTCCCTCACCGTCTCCCGCCCCTACCGCACGCCCGGGGACATCGCCCCGGAGCTGTTCCGGGTGTATGGCGAACGGCTGGTTGGAGACCGGTCCTCCTTCAGCGGCACCCTGGACGCCCAGGGCGAGGTGCTGAGCCTCACGCTCTCCTACTCCGATGCGATCCCTGCGATCCGGAAGATTCCGGTCGCGCTCAAGCGGCGCGCCGCCGCGCTGTCGCTCGAGCTGGCCGACGGCACCCGGATCGCCGCGGAAGCCGGAGCCGCCCAGTCCCCGGCACTCGACGGAGGCCGCCGCTTCAGAGTCGAGCTGCAGCTCGCCGCGCCTCCGGCGTCACCGCCGGCCGCGGTCACGGTGCGCTGGAACGGAGGGGTGGGCACCGTTCCGGTCAAGCCCGCGGGACCTCCCGGCATTCTCGTGAGCCGCTGGCTCACGCTCGCCTCGTTCTCCCGGCGCGATGCCCGCGACGCGCCGTCGATCCCGGAGGCCAACACCGCGTCGTCGCGAGGGCACGCCGCCGAGCTGTTCACGGGAGCATGGGAAGTCAACCAGACCACCGAGAGCGGGCGGCAGAGCGTCGGCGCCGCAGTCGTGTCGAAGGACGGCCGGAGCGTCCGCCTGGTGCTCGCATCAGACAGCGGCGAGACGGAGTACCGCTCGCTCGAGATGCTGGCCACCCGGGATCCTTCCGGGGTCCGCCATACGCTGAGCATCCGCTTCGAGGAGGCTGGTGTCGTCGGGGAGCCGGAGGACGACCGGCCGCCCCCCACGCCGCTGTTCGTTCCCGACAGCACGCGGCAGCTGCGGTTCGAGGCCCCGGGCGCCGCCACCGTTCCGGTACGGGTGACCTCGCTCCTGCCGCCGCCGAAGCGGTTCCGCGTTGCGCTCATGGGTCGCAGCGCCGCGCGTCTCGCCGGCGCGTGGACCATCGAGGCCGCGAGCGGGTTCATAGGCGGTGGCGGACAGCAGAGCTGGAGCCGCGGCGCCTCCATCAAGGGGATCAAGGTCCTCGACGATCAGGGCAAGCAGGCCGCTCCTCCGAAGGGGCCGGCCACCCGCACGCTGTTCGCGTTCGGCGAGAACCTCCCCGTCACGATCGGCGACGCGCTGGTGCTGCGCTCGAACGATTCCCTCATCTCCTACGAGCTGGACGGCTATCCCGACGAACGGGTCGGATCCTACCGGAGCGGGTGGGCCAGCACCGGGATCGCGGACCCGCAGGGACTCTCCGCTCTGGTCCTGACCGCGCGGCTCAAGCCGGGAGTCCTGCCCGGCGTGAAGCGGCTCACGATCAACGGAACTCCCGGCGTCTGGCTGCTCAGCTTTGCGGACGCGCGCGGTATCGCGAGCTTCGCCCACGGCTGGCGCGAAGGCGAGTTCCAGCCGACCGCGACGTTCATGGCCAGCGACGTCGGTTACCTCGTGATCGACGACCTGGGCGCGGTCCCGCACGAGCGACTCGAGTTCATGCTCCGAAAGAGCGGCCGGGAGGGCGGGACGCCGCTCGTCCTCACCCGGACCGGAGCGCCCGAGTCGGCGGAGTACCAGTCTCCCCCCATTCGCCTCTTCCGCGGCGATAGCCGATTCCAGTCCCCGCCGGAGGATCCCCGGGCCGTCAGCATCGACGTGCGGCCGGGCGACGTCCTCGAGGCCGAGCCGGTCGATCCCACGATCTACATCACGGTGCCGCTCAAGCCCACAGTCCGTATCGTGGACAAGCCGGCCGACCTCGGGCTGATGTGGAAGGAGGCCCTTCGGCGCGTCGCGGCCTGCCACGGCGACACCGGCTACGACTTCGACACCATCTCCCGCGAGCGCGCCGAGACCTATTCGAAGGTCATTCTGACCGAGCTGGGCAGCAGGAAGATTCCGATCAACAAGGGCGATCAGGCCGCCGCGATCCTGATCCGCGACGAGCTGGTCACCGTTCTCGAATCCGAATTCATCGCCGCCTACCGCAAAATCGCCGACGGCGACGATCCCGGCGTCCTCCGCTTCGCCGCGGAACTCCGAAGAACCGGCGGCAAGTTGTGGGAGCTCATCCGGGGGACGGACTCCACCGGCCGGAACCCGCAGGCGATACGGGCGGGCCTGCGCGCGTTCATCGCCCAGATGCAGGGCTCGGTCCAGCGGGCCCGTGCCGCAGGTGACTGCAACGTCACCGAGCTCCTGGTGATAGCGGGCCACCGGATGGACCAGATCGTGTCGCGGATCGTCCCCCGGCTGGTGGAGCTCGCCGACAGCCGGGAGCGGCAGTACTGGGTTCCCGACTTCGTGGCCCAAGGCTACGTGACGGGTCTCCATACGACCGGGGCCGCGGTCCGGGCGCTCGACGAGTACGCCGCCATCGACGACGCCTATAAGGCGATGGCGCTCGCGCTCGTCACCGGCGGCGCCGCATTCGCTGCGTCCACCGCGGGTTATGCCGGCACGGCCGCGTATGTGGCCCTCGGCGGCGACCTGCTGGACATGGCGTATTTCGGCGGCAAGGGTGTGATGGATTATCTGGAGGGCCGGGATCTCCTCAACTACGCGCAGGGCGCGCTCCCAGCGGCCGGAGAGGAACAGCTTGCCGAGGCCGAGCTGGCGGCGAGCGAATGGTACACCGCGGCCCTCGGTGTTCTGGCGCCGGGATTGGGCGGGCTTTCCGGGCTCAAGCAGCTCAAGGCACTCCGGAACAGCGAGGCGGTCACGCGGGGCGCGGCCGTTGTCGGACGGCTCGATGCCCTCGACGATGCCCGGCTGGCGCGGCTCACCGATGCCGAACGGGCCGACCTGGCCGCCCTGTACACGGATCTCCAGGCTAGGCGCCTGGGAGGCGGAGTCCTCTCCGACGCGGAACGGGCCCAGCTCGCCAGGTTCGATGCATACCTCAGCGGCGGCACCGGCGCCCTCAAGCGGGAGCTCCCGGACGATCTGAAGTCGCTGCCGGTCCAGGTGGATGAAGCGCTGGACGGGCGGACCGTCCGGGTCGTGTACGACACAGACGCCGGCGGGGCAGTAACCAACGTCCGCATTGCCGCGGGCAAGGCCGCCACCGCGGGCGACATCGCGCTGCACGCCGGCGTCGTCCGGTATCTGCAGCGCTACCAGGGCCTCGCCGGCAGGGCTCGGGCCGTCCTCGACCGGCTGACCAGTCTCATCCGGCGCCGGAATCCGCCCCCGGGATCGCTGGCCTTCGAAGCGGTCGGGGAGATCGAGAAGCTCCCGCGGATCATTGAGAGCCGGCTCCAGGAGCTCCGGCGCGCCGACCTCGATCCCTCGGTAGTCGACGACCTGGCGCACGAGGTCGAGTACCTCGAGAGCCAGCTTCGCCAGTATCAGCGCAGCCTCGAAAGCTGGGACCTGAGCCCCGGCCGGGGCTACATCGCGGCCACTTCGCCCCCTACCTACCTGGAGGACTTCCAGAAGGCGGAAGCGGTCGTGACCGGCTCGACCACCCGGGCCACGCGCGTAACGGCGGACGGTGGAACGATCGCGGTCACCGCGGATGAGCTGCTCAAGCCGATGCCCAACAGCCGTTACAGCGCGAACGGCTATCTCTACGCGACCGACGCTCAGGGGCGCGTGTCCCAGGTGGATGGAGTCCTTCGTCTGGATCCGGCGCCGCGCAACGCGCGGCAGCAGAGCGAGGTCGGGCGTGCCGGGGCCGCGCGTCCGTCCGGGTACGTGTACGGCGAAAGCGATGATGGAGGACACCTGATCGGCTCCCGCT
Source organism: Gemmatimonadales bacterium (assembly GCA_050733195.1). Classification (GTDB taxonomy): domain Bacteria; phylum Gemmatimonadota; class Gemmatimonadetes; order Gemmatimonadales; family GWC2-71-9; genus JABFSM01. Next base: position 1,213 of record JBOHSH010000019.1, on the reverse strand, counting down.
TCAACGGAGCCGGCGAGGCGTTCAACATGGTACCCCAGAACTCCGCGCTCAATCAGAACGGTGCGTGGAAGCAGATGGAGAACGAGTGGGCCGCCGCGCTGGAAGTTCCGGGCCAGCAGGTCAAACTTCGTATCCACCCGGAATTCTCGGGATCGTCCGGGCGGCCGGACGCCTTCGACATCTCCTACGAGATCACCATGGCGGACGGCCAGGTGAAGACCGTCACGAAGCACATCAAGAACACGAAGGACGGCACGTGACACCTGCAGTTGAGCAGATCTATCACACCCTCGGCAACTACGTCGTGCGTGCGATTCCGGATGACTGGGCCGTCGCCTGGGTGATCGCCGAGATCGAGGACGAGCACAGCGGCATCACGTTCGGGCGCTACAAGAAGACCCTGGAGCCGAATCAGCGGCTGTACAACTTCCACACCGACCGGACCGTCTACGCGGCGTTCGACCAGATGCGCGGCCTGCTGCGCACCGAGGGGAAGGACCCCTGGACGCGCGCCATCTTCACCTTGCTTCCCTCGGGACGGTTCCGCATCGAGCTCGAGTATGGCCCGCTCGAAGGCACCCAGGTCGAGCGAATGCTCGCGGTCGAAGCGCGAAAGAACGCCGAGACCGCGATCTGAGTGCCCGCATGGGCCTGATCCCCGCCGGCTTCAGGCGGTGCCGTACACCGGAATCAGCGCGCCCGACGTGAGCCGGTTGTCCGCCGAGGCGAGCCAGAGGATCGGGCGCGCCAGCTCGTCGGGCTTGGGCCAGCGGGCGTGGTCGGCCGTGGGCATCGCCGCCCGGTTGGCGGGGGTGTCGATGATCGACGGCAGCACCGCGTTCACCAGTATGCCCTCGCCGCGGACCTCGGCGGCGGGCGCGCGGGTGAGTGCGGCCACGCCCGACTTGGAGATCGTGTAGGCAGCCATGCCGGCCGGCGGCTGCTCGACGACCCGCGCCGCCACGTTCACGATCCGCCCGCCACTCCCGCCCTTGCGGAACGCCTTCACCGCTTCACGGCAGCAGAGGAAGGCGGTGACCAGGTTGAGCCGGAGCTGGTGATCGAAGTCGGCGCGCGAGGTCTCCGCGATGGGGCGGGCGAGGAACCCGCCGGCCAGGTGCACCGACGCGGCGATGGGAGGGAGCGCGCCGTAGTAGCGCACCGCGGCGTCCTCGTCGGTCAGGTCCACGTTGGGGGTGACGAACGTGCCGGG
>JBOHSH010000018.1:0-5933 GCA_050733195.1 Gemmatimonadales bacterium | reverse complement strand
ACGCCGGGCACGACCAGCCTGCAGGCCGCCCAGACGGTGCAGTTCTCGGTGAGCACGAGCTGGAGCGACGGCACGTCCTCGTCGACGGGAGTGACCTACAGCGCGCAGGGCGGCACGATCACGTCCGGCGGGCTCTACACCGCGGGGGCCGTCGGGGGGACCTATCGCGTCATCGCCGCGGCGGCGAACGGGCCCGCGGACACGTCCTATGTGACGGTCGTGGTGCCGACCGCCACGCTGTCCTCGCTCTCGCTGACTCCGGCTTCGGTGATTCTCGCGCCGGGCGCGGGCCAGCAGTTCGCCGTCAGCGGCTCCTGGAGCGATGGCGGGTCCTCGGTGCCCAGCGTCACCTACTCCGCCACCGGCGGCGCGGTGACGAGCGCTGGCTACTACACCGCCGGCGGCTCGGCCGGCACCTTCCGCGTCATCGCGACGCACGCGCCGAGCGGGAAGGCCGACACGTCGTTCGTGACCGTCACGGCGCCCTCCACGCTCGCGGGCCTCACGGTCTCGCCGGGCCTGGTGTCGCTCGCCCCCGGGGCCGCGAAGCAGTTCACGCTCGGCGCCACCTGGTCCAACGGTTCCACGACTCCGCCCGCCGTCACCTGGACGGCCACCGGCGGCACCATTTCGACCGGCGGACTCTACGTGGCCGGCCTGAGTGGCGGGGCGTTCCGGGTCATTGCGAAGCAGCAGGGCGGCACGCTGGCGGACACCGCGGACGTTTCGATCAGCGGGGCGGTGGTGGCGCCCACCCTCACCGGCATCGTGACGTCGCCCGCTTCGGCCACGGTCCTCACCGGTGGCGCGCAGCAGTTCACCGCGCAAGCGCAGTACAGTGACGGCACGACCGGCATCGTGCCGGTGACGTGGTCGGCGACTGGCGGCACGATCTCGAGCATCGGGCTGTACGTGGCCGGGTCGACGCCGGGGACCTACCGGGTCATCTCGACCGAGCAGGGCGGCAAGGCGGACACCTCGGTCGTGACGGTAGTGGTTCCGCTTCCGCCGTCCCCCGGTGGCTTCAACGAGCCGGCCGGTCTCGGGGCCCTCAACACGCGCGGCTTCAATTCCGTCGCGGCCGACGACTACGACAAGACGGGTGCCGAAGGATGGGATGCCGTCGAGGGCCGAAGCCTGAACTTTACCGTCGTCGCGGACGCTGCGGCGCCGCTGTCCGCCTCGAAAGTGATGCAGACGCGGTATCCCGCGGGAATGAACGGCGGCGTCGCGCCGGGCACTGGCCAATACTCGTGGTCTCCGGGAGCAGGTCATCGGAAGCTCTACCATCGCTTCGCCATCAAGGCCTCGAGCAACTTCGCCGGTCACTCCACGACCACCAACAAGCTCTTCCACATCTGGGTGGGGGGCCAGAACCGGGTGTTCTACCGGCTCGTCGGCTCGGGCTCCAATGCCTTGGATTTCCAGGTCGCGCTCCAAGGCGTGCCGGATGCGCGAACCCGGTTCACGCGGAACGTCGCCGGGACGTCCTCGATCATCACGCGCGGCCAGTGGTATACGGTCGAGGTTGTGCTGCAGCTGAACACTGCGGGCGTGGCCGACGGCACGATCGACTTCTGGATCAACGGGAGTCACATTGGCCGCTACACCGACGTGCAGTTCCTCGGAGGCGGAGAAGGGGCCATGACCTTCCACCAGATCCAGTGGTCGCCCACCTGGGGCGGCGGAGGAGGGACGGTGCCGGCGGACATGTACCTCTGGCTCGATCACAGCTACGCGAGCGCCAGGTAGGACCATCGTTGCGCACGATGACCGGCCCCCTGAGGATTCGCTCAGGGGGCCGGTTAGTTCACCTCTCGCGCCGCGCAGCCGGAAGTATTGCCCGAAGGAAGAATGCGTGTAAGTTGGGCCGTGGCCTGCGCAGCCTTCCGCAGGCCTCTCTGTCGTTTGCGACTCGCCCCGTCAGCCTCAACCGGTCCTCGGATCATGATCGGTAGCTTGCCCGGCCGTGCCTTGTCGATAGGGTCCCTCCTTCTGGTGGCCTGCGGGAGCGATGACCACCGAGCGATGGTGACGGCTCCAGACGTGCCGCTCCAGGGCTATGCGCTCGAGCTCGAAATCCTTCCGCGATCGGTGTCGCTTCTGAGTGGCGACGCCGCGCAGTTCGTCGCCTATGGCCGCTACAGTGACGGATCTAGCGAGCCCACGGCAGTCCAGTGGACGGCGACCGGAGGAACGATCGACGCCAACGGACTCTTCCGGGCAAGCGGTGGAGCCGGGATTGTGGTTGTTGTCGCGCAGCAGTCCGGAGGGCTTCGGCTCGCGGATACTTCGGTGGTCTCGATCGTTGACTCCCCCGGTCAGCCGCCACCGCCGGAAGGGCCCGGAGGATTTCACGAGCCGGCGGGTCTCGCCCTCGTCAACGCGCGCGGGTTCGGTTCCCTCGCGCAGGACGCGGCTGACGCGGTCGGAGCCGACGGGTGGGACCCCGTCGAATCGCGCTACCACAACTTCAGCGTGAAAGCGGATACCGCGGCCCCGCTCTCCGCCACGCCGGTGCTCGAGACCAGGTATCCCGCCGGCATGCCTGGGGGCGTGGCGCCGGGCACGATGCAGGTCCTCTGGAGTCAGTCACGCTCCTATCGAAAGCTCTACCACCGGTTCGCCTTCAAGGTGTCGGACGGCTTCGTCGGCCATGCGACGACGACCAACAAGCTGTTCCACATCTGGGTCGGCGGACAGAATCGGGTCTTTTATCGTGTCGTCGGGTCCGGCTCCGGTGGGATGAGCTTCCAGGTTGCCCTGCAGGGGTCGCCGGATGCCCGGACCCGCTTTCCGGCCAATACCGGGCCCGGCTCGACCACCGTCGTGCGCGGAAGGTGGTACCTCGCCGAGGTGTACCTGGAGCTCAACTCCGCCGGAGTTCCAGACGGCACGATCGACATCTGGGTCGACGGAGTCCACACGGGCCATTATACTGACGTAATGTTCCTCGGTGGCACGGAAGCCTGGATGAACTGGCATCAGGTTCAGTGGTCGCCGACCTGGGGGGGCGGAGGCGGGACCGTCCCGGCGGATCAGTTCATCTGGCTCGACCACTCGTTCGTGAGCGCGCGCTAAGACTCCGGATCCTGTCGGCCCTCCGGGCTGCCGTGGGCAGAGGGCGTACGGGTGCCTGCGTCCTTGTCGCCCTGGCGGCCGGGCCCGGGCACCAGTCGCCACCGGCTTTTCACGAGCCGGAAGGGTACCAGCGATTGAGTGATCGGGCGTTCTCGGGGAAGGCAGCCAGCGAGGAGGATCGCCCGGGCGCGGAGGGCTGGGATCCGGTGGAGTGGCGCTACCGCAACTTCTCCATCATAGTCGATTCATCGGCGCCGCTGTCGCCTCCAGGAGTTCTGGTGACGCAGTACCGGGGCGGTTTTCGCGGCGGCAGAGCCCCGGGAACCGCACAGTTCCCGCTTCCCCGTGGCGCTCGCATCCGCAGGTTGTACCATCGCTTCGCGATCCGCGTCGGGGAAGGGTTCGTCGGCCATCCGACCAGCACGAACAAGCTCTTCCACATCTGGGTAGGCGGGGAAAACCGGGTCTTCTATCGGGCGGTGGGGGCCGGCCGGGGGCGGCTCGAATTCCAGGTTGCGCTTCAGGGTGTTCCGGATGCCCGGACGCGGTTCCGGGCCAACATCGGCATGCCGACCGTGCTCACGAGGGGGAGCTGGCACGTCATTGAGGTGCTGCTCCAGCTCAACAGTGCCGGATCGCGGAACGGGACCATCGAGTTCTGGATGGATGGACGCCCGGGCGGCCGGTATGCGGACGTGGAGTTCCTGGGACCACACGAAGGGAACCGCGTCTGGACGCAGGTGCAGTGGTCCCCGACGTGGGGCGGTGGCGGTTCCGTCGTGGCGTTCCCGTTCCAGCTCGGGCTCGATCACGCCTATCTGAGCGGCGCACCCTAGTCACAGGCCCTGCATTCCGCCCGAACAACAAATGCTGTCGAACGGAACGCCGGCTATCGGAGGGGCCCGAGGGGCGGTGCGACCTCACTGACCTGCCGAGGCCCCTCTATTCGGGTCGCCCGTTGCGTGCGCCAGATCGCGAGAACGCCGTCCGTCGCTGCTTCCGCGCCGAGTCGATGACCGAGCGCGTTGGGGTGACGGTCGAGGGTGTTGACCATCAGCGTTTCGACGGGGCGGCCGATGAAAGCGTCCGCGATAGATACGACCGGAAGCCCCGCCTGTTGGGCGTGGGATACCCAGCGCTCATACCGCGTCCGGACGTTCGGGTTGGTCGACGCGTGCAGGTCGAAGGGAACGATCGCGACGGCCGCGCCTCCGTCCGAGGCGATCTGCGCAAACCGATCGAGGTCCTGCATGTGACGCCGCATCACCGTCGAATCGGCATATGCTCTCGCGGCGGGTGCCGCTCGCCGCCCCAGCATCCGAACCCGGAGGACGGCTTCCTGAAAGAGATACGAATTGCGGCTGGCGACGCGGAGCGGATGGAGGCGCGAGAGAATCGAGCCCGCCGCCTCGGTGTCGGCGGTTCGGCTCGTCGCGGTGGCGAGATAGTCGATGTCGTTGAAGACGTAGAGGAGCACGACCAGCGAAGGCTGGAAGCGCAGCATTCGCTTGAGCTCCTCGATCTCCTGCAGCGTGTGGCGATCGGGCAGGCTGGCCGAGACCGCTTCCCACGGCTCGCCGGAGCGCTCCTGAAGCCGGGTCGCCAGCTTTTCGCCGAAGCGGTCGCCGAGACGGCGCACCCCTGCGCCATAGCCGAATGAATCCCCCACGAGGAGGAGCCGGTGGGTTCCGGAAGGCGGCGTGACGGCATGATCCACATCGCGGAAGCCGAGGCGGTTGCGCGGGGCGTATCGTCGTTCCCAGAGTTGCGCGGCGAATCCCGTGTGATAGGGCCCGGCCACCACGGTCCAAACCCGAACGAGGCCTTCTCCGGCGAGGAACAGACCGATCACGGGTGATGCCAGGACGATGGCCTTGGCCCACCCTCGATCCAGCCGCGAAGACGCCCAGGCCACGACGGCCGCGGCGACCAGCAGGACGCCGAGCCATTCGAGGAGGGCGGCCATCGGTACGACGGAGCCGGTGACGACGAAGTCGAGAGGCAGGCCGGCATTCGCCCGGCTGTCGAGGCTGCTCCGGAAGAACGCCGCACTCCACACGAGGAGCCCGAGATCGGCCAGCACCTGGTGCCGCGCCGCGGGGACCCTCGAGGCGCCGCCACGCCACCGTCTCCACGCGACCACCAGTGCAAGCACCCAGAGGACCGCGAACAGCGCCACGCATGCCGCGAAGACCGGCGACCACCGTCCGAGGACCGTGCGGTTGGACCACGACTCGTAGCGCAAGAACGCCGCGAGAATCAGTGTCAGTCCCAGCAGCCGTGAGATTCGGGTTCGCCACCAGAGTGCGCTCACCGGCGGGCCTCCGCGTTGACGTCCGCCGCCGTCGCTTCGAGACTCTCGAAGAGTCGTCCGGAATACGCCAGCCCTCCAGTCCTCGTCGCGATCTCCGGACTTTCGTTCTCGGCGCAGCGTCGGAGGATGCCTGCGGAGTCAAGTCGCCGCGCGACCAGCGTGGCCAGCCGGGCCGACCCCTGCTCGGTAAAGTGGGAGAAGGCTACGCAATTGGCTCGCGCAGTCGGTGAGCCGTCGGACGCCGAGTACTGCTCGATGGCACGTTCGGCCCAGCTGGTCGGACTTAGAAGGGTGCGAAGCTGCATCGTGCCTGCCGGTAACAGGTTTCGGGCCACCCGACAGAGGAAGGCATGCCCCCCCAACGTCTTGGGATTTGTTGCGTATAGTCTACATACCGTTGCGCTACCGCAACTTCCACGGCCCCTCCCGGTTGCTCCCGATCCGCCGCAGTCGGCCCAGACCGCTTGCCAGCTGCAGCAGGTGTGGCGTGGATGCGGGCTGCGCGAACCGGGGCAAATGGAAGCGGTCGCCCGTGCTC